>PEUI01000209.1 GCA_002785585.1 Lysobacterales bacterium CG02_land_8_20_14_3_00_62_12 | reverse complement strand
CGCGACGCCTAAGGCGTAGGGCGAATGTTGGCACGATCAAGGATTTGACGAATCGGCATTTTGGCGTGCATGGATGGCGTCGATTTCAGCCCGCAACGCCTGGACTTGTGTTTCCAGATCGCGAACACGATCTGCCAGCGCGGCATTGCCATGCGCCGAAGCGGCCAGCGTTTCGACCGATTCGGCGCGGGCGGCTTCGACGGCGAGCAACTGTTGATAGCGGTCCTCGCGTTGCCCGCCGGCACGCGGCAGCTTCACCACTTGTGGCGGCGATTGCTCGATCATTCGGTCGAGCGTGTGCCGCAGATCTTCGGCATCGCTGAAATCGGCCAGGCGTTCGCTGCGGATCAGCAGTTCATTGAGGGTTTGCGGCCCGCGCAACATCAGCAGGCCAAGCAGCGCCTGTTTGCGCAGGGTCAGTCCGTAGTATTGGTCGAAGCGGTGTTGATAGCGTTCGACACGACCACCAAACGCGCGCTCGACCAGCTCGCGCTGTTCCAGTTCGCGGACCGAGTGGCCGATTTCGCCGAGGCTGAGATCCATGATCGGATCACGGTTGGTCTTCTGATTGCACGCGAGCATCAGCGCATTCAAGCTGAGTGGATACTGATCCGGTGTGGTCTTTTGTTTTTCGATCAAGCAGCCGAGGATGCGGGCCTCGATCAGCGTGAGCAGAGGCAGGGCGATATCGCTGGTGGACATACGGGTTTCCGGAAAGCCAGATGGGATGACGGTGACGCCGATCAAACGGCGCCCTCGGTTTGCCATCGTATCGCCTTGTAGTCGAAGCCCGATGCCAAAGTTGGCTTGATCACCTGAAAATACGGCGATACGTCGAAGTCGCGCGGCGCGAACAAACTGTGGTGGCGAATGCTGAGAATGGCTTCGACGCAGTCTGGGCAGTCGGGACGATCCGCGCTGCGGATACTGGTCTCGGGCAATATCGGATAGTGGATCGATTGAAATGCTTCGGCAATCAGGCCGGAGCAGATGGCGCGCGTCGGATCGCCGCTGCCGAGTGCCAGCAGGCGCCGCCGAAATCGTTGCGGTACCGGCGGCGTCGGCAGCAGGTAGCGCGCCAGATCGAAGATATTTTTCAAATCGTACTGGTGGCCGATGTGGGCAAAGGCGGCGCTGGCCAATTGCCGGCGGGCGTTGGCGTCCAGACCTACGGGTCGGCAAATCCGCGTGTGCTTGCCAGCGAACTCTTCGATGCCGACCGAACGCACGCCGGCGACCACATCGGCTTCGATGAACTGGTGCGCCGGATTGCCGCCGAGCGCGGTCAGCTCATCGCCCAGAAACAAGGCCGCGTGCGACCAGGTCGATTGCGTCAGGTATTTGACCGCAGTGCTGAAGCGGCTGTGGCCATCCACCAGCAGCACATCACCGGCTTGCAGGCAGGCCAGCAGGCGCGCCGACGACACCACTGGATTGGCCGCATGAACATGCGTTGGTTGCGCCAGAAAGCGCGCCAGAACACCACCGAGTTGGCGACCCAGCCAGCTAATGCCGATCATGGATTGGTGCTCCCGGGCGGCTGGCCGGTTGCCGATGATAGCTTCATGGCGGTGTCGGTAGTGGACTTGGGCAGCTCGACGAAGTGCCGATTAAGGCCGCTGCCGCTGCTTATTTTTTGCTCCAGCGTTCGCTTTCAAATTGCGC
Organism: Lysobacterales bacterium CG02_land_8_20_14_3_00_62_12; assembly: GCA_002785585.1. Lineage (GTDB taxonomy): Bacteria > Pseudomonadota > Gammaproteobacteria > Xanthomonadales > Ahniellaceae > 0-14-3-00-62-12. Next base: position 16,271 of record PEUI01000209.1, on the reverse strand, counting down.
GTTGATCGGCGTTTTCAGCAAGTGATTGGCGTAGTTGCTCAGTGTCTTTTGGGTGACGCCGAGAATCACTTCCAACGCCTGCGCCGGGGTGTAACCGGCGCCAAGGAATTGACTGAGCGCCGGGCTGTCGGCGACCCAGCCGCGTTCACGAACGACGGCGCGGGTGAAGTTGTGCAAGGCTTCCAGCTTGCCATCGGTGAGGGCACTGCCCGCGCGCAGGGCGTCGACCGTAGCGGCATCGACACCGAACATTTTCTTGGCGATCATCGAATGCGCGGCGACACAAAACTCGCAACCGTTCTCGACACTGGTGGCCAGCCACACCACTTGTTTTTCGGTCGCGGTCAGACTGGTTTTTTCAAAAAACCCAGACAGCGCCAGGTAGGCTTCCAGCGCTGCTGGCGCATTGGCCATGCCAGCGTAGAGATTGGGCACAAAACCGAGTTTCTGTTTGGCGCCAGCGAGCATCGCGCGGGCCCCCTCGGGGGCGCTTTCCGGGGTGTGAAAAACGTAATCGACCATGGCATGACTCCATTGATGAGAATTGCCGAACCGGCGCTTTGGAGAATTTCGCCTCCTCGGCAGGCGGCAAATTTGTGCAGGAAAGATTTTGATCTGCTTACCAGACCGATTCAAGGACCCGCTCGACGGTGGTTTCCTTACACGGATCAACGGACACCAAGCCACCGTTGCAACCGGCCGGGCGTTGGCTCACCAAAAGCCCGGTGGCGGTGGTGATGCAAGTTAAGGATTGCCGGTCAACACTCCCATTAGACTAGCCGACGGCGCTGACGGAGAACTCCATGGCTGCACCGATCCACCAGGAATCGCGGTTACTGCTTGGCCTGATTGGTCTGGCGGATATTTCTGGCTACACGAGTTTTGTGCGCTACCGCTCGCTGAGCCTGTCGCATGCCGAGATGATCGTCACCGAATTGATGGAGGGCATGATCGACGCGATGGTGGCGCCGTGGGTGGTGAACAAGCTGGAAGGCGATGCCGCGCTGCTGTACGCCGAAATTTCGCCAACCGATGCCGTCGAAGTGGGCGCGGCGGTGGCTGGGCTGACCCGCGTGTTTGCCGCCTTTGACCAGGCCCGTGGCCGATTGGTGCGGGAGCGCAAGAACTGCGGTTGCGATGCTTGCACCGACCTCAATCAACTGCGCCTGAAGATTTTGGTGCACAGCGGTGAGATGGTGCTCAAGCGTGTGCGCCAGTTTGAAGAGCTGGCTGGCGACGCGGTCATCTTGCTGCATCGCCTGGCCAAGAACGATGTGCCGATTCACGAGTATTTGCTGCTGACCGATGCGGTGATGCGGGAACTCGCTGGCGCTGCCCCGCCGGCCGAGCGCCTGCAGCAGACGGTGGCAGGCTGGGAGCGGCCGCAGACCCTCTGGTATCTGGCCGAGCCGCAGCAGTGCGCGGCTTTGTTGGCGTTGCGGCGACCGCCTGCCGCAGCGTCACCGTCACCGTCAGCCTCACCGTCAGCCTCACCGTCAGCGTCAGCGCCGGTGAGCGCCAGCAGCGCTCGGTTTCAGCATCTGCCGCAGGCCTCGCGGCGGCCCTTCCGCATCTGGCTGGACTCGATGGCGATGATGCTCACGCCGCGTCGGCGCGTCTGACTTGCATGCAGCAGAGGTGCCAGCGCTGCCGATGATGAAAAACACTGTGCGAGTGCGATGTCGCGTAAGGGCATCGGTCGTGAAAAGGTTTGATGGCGCTGACCAGGAAACCTGACCACCCAAAAACCGCGCTCCGCCTCCGGCTTGGTTGGGCATCGCTGCGCTTAAGCCCAACCTATGCCTTTCACGCTAGTCGCGCTCCGCCTCTGGCTTGGTTGGGCATCGCTGCGCTTAAGCCCAACCTATGTCTTTCACGCTAGTCGCGCTCCGCCTCGGGCTTGGTTGGGCATCGCTGCGCTTAAGCCCAACCTATGTCTTTCACGCTAGTCGCGCTCCGCCTCTGGCTTGGTTGGGCATCGCTGCGCTTAAGCCCAACCTATCAACTGGCTGTCGAGGCGCCTGCGATAGCCAGCGTTCGCGCCGGGGCTGGCGGTGCTACGGCAACTGCACGCGCACGCTGAGCTGATCGAAGGCGCCGCTGTCATCGACGGCGGTGATGGTTTGCCTGCCGGTGCGATCAAAGCGATGGTCGATGCTCTGGTTGGCCGCCGCGCTGGTGAGCAGGCGACCATCGAGGAGCCAGTTGACTTGGCCGCGGGCGCCGAGTGCGCGCAGACGCACGGTCGGCAGATTTTTGGCACCCGGGGCTGGCCGCAGGATGGCGTCGGCCAATAAGCCATCGATATGCAGACGGGCGATCACCTGCGCGGATTCGTGGCCCTGGCAGGCCTTGCTCAGCGCGGGCAGGGTCATTGCTTCGCGCTCGCGGCGGCTGAGCCAGGGGCTGGTGAGCAGCGGCCACATGGCGGTGCTGGCGGCTTCGGGGCTGGCGTTGGCACAGTCGGGCAGCACGCGCAGCCCGCTGACTTTATCGCGCAGCCAATGTTGCAGCAGGGTTTCACTGGCGCTGCCGCTGCGACTGGGCAGGGTCGGTGGGATGCGGCCGTCGAGCAGCATGGCTTCGCGGCGACGGCTGCAAAGTTCTGGATGCGCGGCGTCGAAGGCCTCACCCAGCGGCCAGCAGATGCTGGCGGTGCTGACGGATTCGGGAACCGGGTCGGTGGCCGTGGCACCGGCGCGCGGCAAGCTATCGGCCAGGGCAATCAGCAGTGGCAACGCGGTGGCGGCGCCGTATTGACCCGGTGACGGGGTGCCATCCGGACGCCCGATCCAGACGCCGACGCTGTAGCGCGGGGTGACGCCGATCGCCCAGGCATCGCGGAAGCCATAGCTGGTGCCGGTTTTCCAGGCGATGCGGGTGCGGCGGCGCAGATCGAAGCCGACTTCGGGATCATCCGGGCGGCCGTGGGCTTCGAGCATGCGGCGTACGATGTAGGCGGCGCCTGCGCTCATCAGGCGGCGATCGGCGACCGGATCGTCACGGCGAAACCGCACCGCGCCGCTGACGCCGCCACGAGCCAGTGCGGCGTAGCCGCCGACCAATTGGTCGAGGCGCGCTGCGGCACCACCGAGGATCACCGTCAGATTGGGTTTGGCGGCTTTCGGCAGACTCAAAGTCACCCCGGCATGGCGCAGTCGCGCCATAAAGCGACTCGGCGTGATGCGCTCCAGCAAATCGACCGCGGGCACATTCAGCGATAATCGCAGCGCCTCGGCGGCCGCTACCGGGCCATTGAAACTGTCGCCGAAATTGGCCGGTCGATAGCCACCGAAATCCTGCGGCGCATCGATCAGCAGGCTCTCCGAATGGATCAGTCCTGAGTCCAGCGCCAGCGCGTACAAAAAAGGCTTCAGCGTGGAACCCGGTGAGCGCCGGGCGCGGATCATATCGACATGGCCGGCGCGGGCCATATCGCCGAAGCGGGCCGAACCGACGTAGGCGCGCGCTGCCAGCGAGGCGTTGTCGATGATTAACGCGGCGGCCGAGGTTTTCTCCGGAAAGCGCTCGATCCAGGCGGCGAGACGGTCTTCGGTGGCGCGTTGCAAGCCCGCGTCCAGCGTGGTGGTGATCGAGCGTGCGGTCGGATCGAGCGTGCGCAGCCGCTCGGCGAGCAGGGCTGCGGATACCGGCGCGCGCAGACTGCGTGCCACGACATTTTCATCGCGCGCCTCAGCGATCACCGATGGCGGCCAATCGCCAAACTGGGCAAGGCGCGCCAGCACCTTGTCTCGGGCACTGCGGGCGCGTTCCGGATGGCGATCCGGACGCAGTCGGCTGGGCGCTTGCGGCAGCACCGCCAACAACGCCGCTTCGGCATGACTCAAGGCAAGCGCGGGTTTGCCGAGGTAGGCGTAACTGGCCGCCTGCACGCCTTCGATGCCGCCGCCGAACGGTGCCAGATTCAGATACAGCTCGATGATTTGATTTTTGCTCAGGCGAAACTCCAATTGCAGGGCGCGCAGCATCTGCCAGAGTTTGCCGAGGCCGCTGTGCGGGATCGGCTCGATCAGGCGCGCCACCTGCATGGTCAGGGTGGAGGCGCCCGAGCGCAATTTGCCGTGGCCCATCCATTGCGCTCCGGCGCGGGCGATGGCGAGCGGATTGATGCCGAGGTGCCAGCGGAACCAGCGATCTTCGTAGCCGAGCACGGCGGCAACATACAGCGGCGAAACCTGCGCGCGGGTGACCGGGTAGCGCCACACGCCCTGGCGATTGGCGAAGGCGCGCAGCGGGCTGCCATCGCGCGCCAGCACGACGGTGGCACCATCGCTCGCCAGATCCGGGATCGGCGGTGGCAGCAGTTGATCGAGCAGCAACAGCCACCCGAAGATCGCCAGCGTCGTCCACGCCACCCGGCGCCAGCAGCGCTGCTGGATCGCTGCCACGGCGGTGGCTGGCAGTGCAGCGGCAGCAGCGGAGCCGACCTGGGTCATTGTGGCTCGTGGACCTCGATCAGCGCCGGTACCGCGGTGCCGATGCCACGCAGTTGTGGGCGATACATGTCTTCGACCAGCGGCGTTGGTACTTGGTAACGTCCCGGGCTGACCGCGCGCAGCAAATAGTAAAGTTTCGACTTCTGGCCGGCCGCGAGCTGGATGGCGGCGACGTAGCGATCATCGCGATATTCCTCGTAGCGAATCTCTGCTTGGCTCGTGCGCTCGCTGAGGGCGACGCCGTCGATGCTGACGCCAGCCCAGATCGCCTGGTCGCCCAGGTTGAGGTTTTCCAGCTCCAGACCACCGGGGATCAGATCGACAATCAAGGCGTCGTGCATGTCCTGGTGAGCGGTGATGTCGAGCGCGGCGATCAATACCTCGCCGGTGGTCAACGGCGCGCCGTCGTATTGGCTGCCGTCCTGGCGATACAACAGGCGCCGGATGGCGACATTTTGATCCTGCACTTTGGGTGGGGTGTTCGGATAACCGACGACGTCTTCGACCATGAAGATCGGACCGGGACCGCGCGGCGCCAAGGTCACGCCGCTGGCCAGATCTTCGGCGACAAAGCTGCGTGCCAGTTGCGCGCTGGCGGCGAACGGTTCGTGAATGCTGCCGATGCGGACATCGCCTTCGATTTTGCGGCTGAGATCACCGAGCAGGCTGCGACCGAGTCGGAAGATGGCGATTTGTTCCTGGGTGCTGAGATAGCTCCCAAACCACGGGTAGTCGAGTTTGCGGCCAGTCCATTCGCGGGCCATCGCATAGACGCGGGCGTCGTACTCGGGTTGGCTCAGGCCATGTTCGTTGAGGATCGCCACCATCAGCGTCAGATCGCGCAGCTCGGAGCCGTAATCGCCGACCCAGGACGGGCGTTCGAACTTGCGACTGAAAGCCTCGGCGATGGCTTCCTGGCCGCGCTTGGCATCGCCCTGCAAGACCAGCGCCACGCCGAGATGCACCAGCGGCAGCGGCGCGATCAATTTGCCGCGGTCGTTGTCGAAGATCGCGCGCAGCGTGCCCAGCGGCGCGCGCTTCAACTTGGCCAGGACATAGCCGGCGTGGGCTTCTTCGGCAATCCGCAGATGCTCGGCTTGATCGTATTCGTAATGCGGCGTGCCACCCGAAAGCAGATCGTCGTTGAGTCGCTTCAGGGTTTTTTCCAACATCGCTTCGTCGGGCGCGAAACCGGCTTCTTTGGCCGCCACCAGCATCTCGGCGACATACGGCGTGATGTGGGTGACGACGAACGAATCGCCCGGCCAATAGTTGAAGTGACCGTTGGCGGTTTGCATCGAAGCGAGTCGCGCAAAGGCCGCGTTCAAGCGATTGCGCCGGTCTTCGGCGGCCAGTGGCTTGACGCCGAAGCGCGCGGCGGTGGCGTCGTCCAGATAGACCAACGGAAACGCTTTGCTGGTGGTCTGTTCAACGCAGCCGTAGGGATAGCCGATCAAGTCATTGACCACCGACGCAAACGGCAGCGGCGGCAGCGTGCCCAGGGTGATCCGGGAGACCAGCGAGGCCGCCATCAAACCGCTTCGCAGCGCCGGATCTGGGGTCAGGTCACGGCCCTGGTCGAGCGTCAAAGCACGACTGCGATGTTCCACCGGATACGCCGGGCGCAGCGTGAACTCGGCCCAGCGCTCGGCCTTGGCGGCGCTGCCCTGGACCTTGGCGGTGACATGGACGACGCCCAATTTCTCGCGCGCGAGAATCTTGAAAGTCTGCGTGCTGCGCGCGCCCTTGGCGAGTTTCAGGCTGCGCTTGGGTTGGGTGATCGCCAACAGATCGCCAGCATCCAAGGTGATCTGATAGTGGTCGTCGGCGCCACTCAGATTTTCCAGGTCGAGCGCGATTTCAGCGTGGTCGCCGCTGGCCATCGCCCGCGGTGCGGCGATCTCCACGACCAGTGGCGCTTGCACGATGGTTTCCTTCGCAATGCTGCCGAAGTTCTGGTCGCCAAACGCCAGCGCCGACAGCCGCAGGGTGCCGTTGAAGTCCGGCAGGTTCAGTCGGAAGTGGGCGTCGCCCTTGGCATCCACGGCCATCGGTGGTGCAAACAAATCGACCGTCAGCACTTTGACATTGGGTCGTCTTGCTTGTGGCAGGCTGAGCAGGGCGGCATCGCCGCCGTAACGCAGCGCAGCTTTGCTGCCATCGAGCGACTCAATGATGCGGCTGTAGACATCGTAGGCGTCGATCCCGTAGCGCCGTGGCGCAAAGAACCAGGCGTTCGGATCGGGCAGGGGAAATTGGGTGAGATTGAGGATGCCGACATCGACCGCGTGCAGCACCACGCTGGCCTTGGCACCGGCCAATGCGGGCGCGTGGACGATCACCTCCAGCGGCTGGTCGGGCCGCGTTTTGGCGACCGCGTCAATACGCAGGGCGAGCTTGCGCTGACTGCGATCCAGTGGAATGTGCAGCAAGCCGAGCGCCCGCGCCGGGGTGATTTTTTCGGCCGACGAACCGGGGCGAAACACCAGCGCCGTGGCGTACAGGTCGTGGCGAACCCAGGCTCGATCCAGCGGAATCTCGACCGTCGTCTCGCCTTCCACAGCGATCGACTTCTGCCACAACAGATGATCGCTTTCCAGCAATACCAGGGCGTGCCCCGGATGCGGCGGCTTGATTGTCAGACGAATCGTGTCGCCTTCGGCGTAGGCGGTTTTGTCGAGCGCCAGTTTGACTTTATCCGGACGGCTACCGGCGTCCTGGCCCCGGTTGTACCAGCCCCAGCCCGCTTCGAACGGCAGCCGCAAGGTGAGTCCGGTCGCCGGATCGAAAACTTCCAGACGATAGCCACCCCAGTCGACCGGGAAACTGATTTTCTTGCGCTCGCCAACGGCGAGGTCGATGGTCTGTCCGGTGACATTTTCCCAGCTACTGAGATAGTCGGTCTGCCAGCCGCTGCCGTCGGTCCAACGCCAGTGGTATTGGCGCCGATCACGCAGCAGTTTTACCTGCAATTTGCTGGCTGCCAGCAAGTCGCCGCGGCGATTGCTGCGCAGCAACTCAAAGCTCGCGGTATCACGTGGCGTGGCGCCTTCTTTCAGATCAAACAGCGGGCGCGCGCCGACCAATTCCGCTGCTGGCCAGAGCGTGCGTTTGAGCGCGCGATTGACCGCGCGACCACCCGATTCGTACAGGCTACCGGCGAGGATGACGGCGACCGGTCCGGTCGGCGCCTTGACTTCATCGAGCGCGATCTCGGTGTGCAATTTGCCTTCGGCATCGAGTACTTCATCGACGACATCGCGCGGCTGTTTCGGGAGCTCCGCAAGCGGATCGCCAAAATGGAACTCGGGTAACGCCGCGACCGGATGCACATCGGCTTGCAGGCTGAGGCGCGCGGTGAAGCGCTTGCCGCCCGCCGGTGAGCCATACAGCCAGGCGCCTTCGACCGAGAGCGCCAACGGCGCGCCCGGCGTCAACACTTCGGCGGCGTCCAGGCTCAATTTCATGCGCTCTGGCAGAAACTCCTCCACCCGAAAAGTGAAGCTGACCGGGTGCGCCATGGTCGGTTCGCTGGACCAATCCAACGACCATTTTCCGGTGGCGGCGTCGGGCGGAATCTGCCGGTCGTAGCTTAGATAATTCAGTTCACCTGGCTTGAGTTGTTCGGTTGCCACCGCGCGCCCATCGGGTTGCTTCAAGGTGACGTAAAGCGGCTGCGGCTTGACGGCTTTGCCGTCGAAATCACGCAACAGGGCGCTGACCCGCAGGGTCTCGCCCGGCCGATAGAGATCGCGCCCCGACCACGGAAAAATTTCCAAGTCGGTTTGTGCGCGCCCGCCCAGGGTGAACTCGGATAGATCCAGCGCCGGCTGGTTGAGCGGCAACAGGGCGATGTCTTTGCCGAAGCGGGCGATCAACAAATGCGCGGGGTTTGGGTGATAGGCAACCATCGCCAGGCCGTTGCTATCGGTGCTGGCCTTGATTACCGTGTTGGCTTTGGCGTCCGCAATTTCGATGGCGACGTCGCTCTTTGGCTCGCCGGATTCCAGCGAGTTGGTCAGGATCAGCAGGCGGTCTCGGTAGGCGCGCACATGGATGCCGATGTCGCTGACAAAAAACATCGCCGTGTCGTGTTCGTAGTTGTAAGTGCCAGCGCGCTTGAGCACGGCAAAATAGAGTCCGGGGGCGGCGAGTTCGGGTAGATCACGCACCGGCAGAAAACTCACCGCGCGTTCGTTGGGCGCGGTCTTCAGGGCAAAACGATTGGCATAAACCGACGCGCCGAGGGCGACCAGATTTTGCATTTCCCAGTAGCTTTGGCGGCTGTTTTGTTGGTAGCGACTGAGGAATCCGTTCAGCGCCGCATCGCGGATGCGAAAGAACTCGACATCGACTTCGGCGACGTTGACCGAAACGATGGGCAGCCCGCGCGATTCGTGCGTCGGCAGAATATGGCCCTGGCTGGCAAACCCGACTACCGGCGCCAGCAGGCCGCTATAAACGTCCAGGACCTGATCTTTGCCCAGCGCGCTGCCATCGCTGGCCATCAGTGGTGACTGGATGCTGACGGTGTAGTTGCGGTCGGCTTCCAAATACGGGAAGCGCAACTTGTGCTGATCTTCGTCCAGAATCCAACTGCCATCGGCGGGCGCGCCATCTTTCAATTGGATCGACAACAGTTGGTCGAAACTTTGTTGGCCGACCAGCGGGCGCGAAAACACCAAGGTGATCGCCGGGCGGTTTTCATAGGGCTCTGCCGCTGCCGAAACCAGGGCAAAGGCGCCAGCTGGTGGCGGCGGCGTCGCGGCAACGTTGGCCAGCGCCTGCAATGCCGGCGGCGAGGTTTCGCTTTTATCGCCACAAGCGGCCAATAAGCAGGCGACCAGGGCGAAAAAAATCACGGCAATCCGGCGGTTCATGAGGGTGCGGCTCCTTGGCGTGGTTGGGCCGGGCAAGTATGGTGGCTGTGGCGGCGAAAGTATTGTGGCGAGCGGGCAAATGGCGGCCAGCGAAAGGCGAATCCCGGGCGCCGCCGTTGATTGCCGCAGCGTCGATGCCGGTATGCGACAGCGCTGGCAGTCCGGCTGGATGCACAACCGGCTGCGTTTGATCGTTGCCAGTCTGTTGACCACAAAAATCTGCGCTATTACTGGCGTTTGGGCGCCGATTGGTTCTGGGACACGCTGGTCGATCAGAGACGTTGCGGGCGCTGGCACTGACCGATAGCGTTTACGCCAAGCCGCTGGTCGATCTGGTCGGCACTCGCCAAGCTGCGCTCGCGGCCTATGCGGGACTTCGCGAACCGGCGTGACGGCGGAGCGCGTTACACTGCGGTCCGGCCGCGAATCGATCCGGAGGCGGATTGGCGTTGGCACGAGCGAACCGGAAAATGTCTGCTATCTGAGCAAACCACTTGATCGTTTGATGACGCTGTTTCCATCCACTTCGGGTTCCTTCCACTTCGGGCAAGCTTATGCGCCGTTCGATTGACCTGCTCGATGCCCGCGCCCGCCGCCTGTTGCGCTCGCTGATCGCCCAGTACATCAAGGATGGCGAGCCGGTCGGATCGCGCACGCTGGCGCGCACCGCCGGCTTGGATGTCAGTGCCGCCACCATCCGCAATGTGTTGCAGGATCTCGAAGAAATCGGCCTGGTGCGGCAGCCGCACAGTTCTTCCGGACGCGTGCCGACGGCGTCGGGTTATCGCCTGTTTGTCGATTCGCTGCTGGAATTGAAGCCGATGGGCGACGCCGACCTGGCGCAAATGCAGCGCGATATTCCGCACGGCGCCGGCACCCAGGAAGTGTTGACGCGGGTCTCCAGCGTGCTCTCACAACTGACCCATTTTGTGGGTTTGGTCACGGTGCCGCATCGTGAACAATTTGCCTTTCGACAGATCGACTTTGTGTTGATTGCGCCGAATCGGGTGTTGGTCATTCTGGTGTTTACCGACAACGAAGTGCAGAACCGGGTGCTCGAGCTGCCGCGATCATTCAGCGCCAGCGAACTGGAAGAAATCGCCAACTATCTCAACCACAATTTTTCTGGCGTTGCGCTGGATGAAATTCGTCATCGCCTGGTCGGCGAACTCGAGCAGGCGCGCGATTCAATCGACCGGCTGATGCGGGCGACGATCGAGATTGCCGACGCCTCGTTCGCCCCGCAGCCGCGCGCCGACATGCTGGTTTCGGGTCAAACCAATTTGATGGGCGCGCAGGGTTTGGGCGATGTGGACCGATTGCGCGAACTGTTCGAAGCCTTTCACCGCAAACGCGAAATTGTGCGGCTACTTGAAGGCTGCATCCATGCCGATGGCGTGCGCTTGTTTATTGGCGAAGAATCCGGTATCGCCCCGCTTGGGCCGTGCAGCGTGGTCACCGCGCCGTACGGCACCGAGAACCGCACCTTGGGCGTGATTGGCGTGATCGGGCCAACGCGGATGGACTACGACCGGGTGATTCCAGTCGTCCAAGCAACCGCGCGCATTCTGTCGGCGACCTTGAAAAGCGCCGGTTTGGGCCCATAAGCGGGACTCGAAGGTGCGCGACCGCCTCTGGTCGCCTGGAGTTTTGCCATGAATGATGAATTAGCCAATCGCCCCGGTGGCGACGTCGACAACGCTTCGCCGCTGGAAATCCTCGAGCAGCGAATCAACGAATTGGAACAGTTGCTGGGCGCGGCCAAGGACGAACAAGTTCGCCTGATCGCCGAGATGGACAACCAGCGCAAACGCCTGGCCCGCGATGTCGATGCGGCCCGCAAATACGGTGCCGAGCGCTTGTTGCTCGACCTGCTGCCGGTGGTGGATAGTCTGGAGGCCGGCTTGGCCCAAAGCGGCGCCGACGCCGACAAGCTGCGCGAAGGCATGCAGTTGACCTTGCGGGTGTTGATGAAAACCCTGGAAGCCAATGGCGTCAGTCTGATTGACCCGGTCGGTGCGGTGTTTGACCCGGAACAGCATCAGGCCGTGGCCACCGTGGCCGCCACCAACCAGGCCGCGCATTCGATTGTGGCGGTGTTTCAAAAAGGCGTCCGCCTGAACCAGCGGTTGGTACGGCCGGCCATGGTCACGGTGGCCAAAGAAGCCTGATCCGGCGGTTTTGCAAGGGCCGCTTGAATCCTTGCGGAACACCCACATTTTGCAGGCAGCGCGGCTCTTGAAAGAGCCATCAACCACTAAGAGGAATCCGTCATGGGCAGAATTATCGGAATCGACCTGGGTACTACCAACTCCTGCGTTGCGGTCATGGAAGGCGGTTCGGTGCGGGTCATCGAAAACGCTGAAGGCGATCGCACCACACCATCGATTGTGGCGTTCGGCAAAGACGGCGAAGTCATCGTCGGTGCTTCGGCCAAGCGCCAGAGCGTGACCAACCCCAAAAACACTTTCTATGCGGTCAAGCGTTTGATCGGCCGCAAGTTCACCGATGCCGAAGTGAAGAAAGACTTGCACATGGTGCCGTTCGGCATCATCGCCGCCGACAACGGTGACGCCTGGGTGCAGACCAGCGACGCCAAGCGGATGGCGCCGCCGGAGATTTCGGCCAAGGTGCTGATGAAGATGAAGAAGACCGCCGAAGATTATCTGGGCGAAGCGGTCACCGAAGCGGTGATCACGGTGCCCGCCTATTTCAACGATAGCCAGCGTCAGGCGACCAAAGACGCCGGTCGAATCGCCGGACTGGATGTCAAACGCATCATCAACGAGCCGACCGCTGCGGCGCTGGCCTATGGCCTGGACAAATCCGGTGGCAAAGACCGCAAGATTGCAGTGTACGACCTCGGCGGCGGCACTTTCGACGTGTCGGTGATCGAGATCGCCGAGATCGACGGTGAGAAACAGTTCGAAGTGCTGTCCACCAATGGCGATACCTTCCTCGGTGGCGAAGACTTCGACATGCGGGTCATCGACTTTCTGGTGGAAGAGTTCAAGAAAGAGCAGGGCATCGATCTGAAACAGGACCCACTCGCCTTGCAGCGACTGAAAGACGCCGCCGAGCGCGCCAAGATTGAACTGTCCTCGTTGCAGCAGACCGATGTCAATTTGCCTTACATCACCGCCGATGCCAGTGGTCCAAAGCACCTGACGATCAAGTTGACCCGCGCCAAACTGGAGTCGTTGGTTGAAGATCTGATCAAGAAAACCATCGAGCCGTGCCGGATTGCGCTGAGCGACGCCAAGATCAAGGCGGCAGATATCCATGAAGTGATCCTGGTCGGCGGCATGACCCGGATGCCGCGTGTGCAGGCGGCGGTGACCGAGTTCTTCGGCAAAGAGCCACGCAAAGACGTCAACCCGGACGAAGCCGTGGCGATCGGTGCAGCGATCCAGGGCGGTGTGCTGTCAGGTACGGTGAAAGATGTGCTGCTGCTTGACGTAACGCCGCTATCGCTCGGCATCGAAACCATGGGCGGGGTGTTCACCAAATTGATCGAGAAAAACACCACGATCCCGACCAAAGCCTCGCAGATTTTCTCCACCGCCGAAGACAACCAGACCGCGGTCACCGTGCATGTGTTGCAGGGCGAACGCGAGCAGGCGCGCTTCAACAAGTCGCTGGCCAAGTTTGATCTGGCCGGCATCGAAGCCGCCGCGCGTGGCATGCCACAGGTGGAAGTGGGCTTCGATATCGATGCCAACGGCATTTTGCATGTGCAAGCCAAGGACAAGAAGACCGGCAAGGAACAGCGCATCGAGATCAAGGCCGGTTCGGGCCTGAGCGAAGCCGAGATCCAGCAGATGGTGCGCGACGCCGAAGCCAATCGCGAAGAAGACAAGAAGTTCCATGAACTGGTCGGTGCCCGCAACCACGCCGATCAAGTGGTGCACAGCGTGCGCGCCGCGCTCAAGGAACACGGCGGCAAGATCGATGGCAGCCAGATTGGCCCGATTGAAGAAGCCATCAAGGAAGTCGAGTCGGCGATGAAGAGCGACGACAAGGCCAAGATCGAAGCCCGCACCAGCGCTTTGGAACAAGCTGCGCAAACACTGGCAGCAGCAGCGGCCGCCGGCGCTGGACAGGCCGGTGCCAGCGAACCCGCAGGCAGCGCCGATGCGGGCAAGAACGACGATGTGGTCGATGCCGAGTTCACCGAGGTGAAGAAGGATTGAACGCCGGTGCGGACGGAGACTAGCTATTGACCGATGGCCAGTCAGGCATCTACTATCTGCCCAATCGCCCCGACTACCTAAATGGGGCGACCTACTAGAGGGCCTCTTCGGAGGCCCTTATTTTTTGGAGAGATCAAGTGAGTCGTGCTGCGGTCTTCGTGGATGCGGGATATCTGTTCGCCCAAGGCTCTGTGGAGCTTATTGGCCAGAAATCTCCTCGCTCTGCTCTTACGTTGGATGCAGCTGCAGCTAGAAATTTTTTTCGGGACTTGGTGCAGAAAGTGGCGCCAAATACCGAATTTCTAAGAATCTATTGGTACGACGGCACCTCCTCCGGGCCGACGCCACAGCACCTGGCATTGATGCACCTCGACGACATCAAGGTCAGGTTGGGGTTTGTCAACAGTGTCGGCGAGCAAAAAGGAGTCGATTCTCTGATCGTCACCGACATGATCGAATTGGCGCGTAATCGTGCAATCGCCGATGCCCTGCTACTTTCCGGGGATGAAGATCTTCGCGTGGGCGTTCAGCAGGCACAAGAATTTGGCGTGCGAGTCCACATCGTCGGGATACGACCTGCGCGAGGTAGCCAATCGCTTTTCTTGTTGGCCGAAGCCGACACCACGCGTGAGCTGAGTGCGGCTGAGTTGACCGCCTTCCTCAAGCCAAACTCCTCTGTGCTTGAACTCGATGGCCGACGCGAAGATTGTCGAGTTGCCGCCGCAGCACTGGCGGTTGATGGTCTTGCGGATGTGGCAGAGCAAGTCGCACGAATGCAGCCAACTCAAGAGCGGCAAGTGTCGGTCGAACTGTTTCGCGCACAGAAGAAAATTCCTTCGAGCGTGGACCGCGAATTGCTAACTCGTGCCAGGAAGGCATTGGGTGGCCAGGATCTCGATGGCCATCAGAAAAAGACTCTTAGAAAGGCGTTTATCGATGCCCTGGAAAGTTTGGGTGATCAGACTGAGCCAAATACGGAAGTGCCCAATCCATGACCAAGCGGGACTACTACGAAGTGCTGGGCGTTGCAAAAAATGCCAGCGAAGAGGACATCAAGAAGTCCTACCGTCGCCTTGCCATGAAGCATCACCCGGATCGCAACGCGGGTGACAAGACCGCCGAGGGCCAATTCAAGGAAGCCAAAGAGGCCTACGAAGTGTTGAGTGATGCGCACAAGCGGCGCAGCTACGATCAGCACGGCCACGCCGCATTTGCTGGCGGTTCGGCGGGCGCGCGCGGTGGTGCCGGGTTTAGCGACGTCGGCGATATTTTTGGCGATATTTTTGGCGATATTTTCGGTGGGGGCAGACGCCAACAGGAGCGCCGTGGCGCCGACCTGCGTTACGTACTCGAGCTCGATCTGGAAGAAGCCGTGTTCGGGGTCGAGAAGCAATTCGACATTCCGACCGTGGTCGCCTGTGAGGTTTGCCATGGCAGTGGCTCGCAGGATGGCAAGGTCGAGACCTGCGGCGTTTGCCGCGGCCGCGGTCGGGTGATCGGATCGCGCGGCATTTTTCAGGTGGAACAGGCCTGCCCGCAGTGCGGCGGCTCCGGCAAGAAAATCGACAAGCCTTGTCGCCGTTGCCACGGTCATGGCCGCGTCGAGCAGGAAAAGACGCTCTCGGTCAAGATTCCGGCCGGTGTCGATACCGGGGATCGCATCCGTTTGGCTGGTGAAG
The DNA here is from genome assembly GCA_002785585.1 of Lysobacterales bacterium CG02_land_8_20_14_3_00_62_12. Lineage (GTDB taxonomy): Bacteria > Pseudomonadota > Gammaproteobacteria > Xanthomonadales > Ahniellaceae > 0-14-3-00-62-12. The sequence goes on along the minus strand of PEUI01000209.1, from coordinate 1,062 downwards.
GCCAGGCCGGTCCGGCGGGGATGGCGGCCGGTGATTTGTATGTCGAAGTCAGTGTCCGTGAACACAAGTTGTTTGTGCGCGAAGGCAACGACCTGCATTGCGAAGTGCCGATTCGCTTCTCGCAAGCGGCGCTTGGCGGGGATGTGTTGATCCCGACGCTGGAAGGCGAAGCGATCATCCGCGTGCCAGCGGAAACCCAGACCGGGAAAATGTTTCGCCTGCGGCAGAAAGGGGTGAAGTCGGTGCGGGGCGGCGCCCAGGGCGACATGCTGTGCCGCGTTGTGGTGGAAACGCCGGTCAAGCTCAACAAGCGGCAGCGCGAATTGATGGAAGAATTCGAAGCCACGTTCAGCGACGGCAAGGAACATTCACCGCGTCAAAGTGGTTGGCTCGATGGCGTCAAGGCGTTTTGGGATCGCATGAACTCCTGATCCCAACCGCATTGTTCAGAAGCAAAAAATTGCCAGCCACCGTGCTGAGAAACCGAACTCCGGTGGCTGGCAACCAGCCTGCAGTTATGTCCCACCTGGGTGCACCCGAGGGTGGAACACTGGCGGTAGGGGGTTAATCGTAGAAATCGTAGAGGATGTCGGCAATCAAGCCGCCAGTCAGAGCGACCAGAAACACATCGTGATCGACGCGCACCCAACGGTAGCCGTACGGCGGTGCGTTCAGGCCATAGTCGTCGTAATCAACGTAATACGACGAGCGATACCAGGACGTTGGCAGTCGATGACCGATGCGCCAGTTGTAGCTGTAGTAACCCTGCGGGCGATAGTAGGCGTGCGGCGCACGGTAGCGGTAACCGTAGTCGTTGTAACCGCGTCCGTAACCGTAGCCGTGGTCGCGATAGCCATAGTTGGTGTAGCCGTAGTTGCTGTAGCCACCGTTGTAATGGCCGCCGGCGTAGTAGTTGCCTTGGTGGTTGTTGCCGCGGTAACCGTCGTTGCCGTGCCCATCATGGTTGCGTCGATAGCCATCGCCGCTGCGGACAAAATTGCCGCGATGAGTGTTGCCACGGGTCTGGTCGCCGCGATATCGATTGCCATCGTTTTGACGATA
>PEUI01000191.1 GCA_002785585.1 Lysobacterales bacterium CG02_land_8_20_14_3_00_62_12 | reverse complement strand
AGGTGAACTGGGCGGCGGCCAGGGCGACTTCCGGTCGCTCCGGCCAACGCGCTTTCATGTCGGCAATCAGCGCTGCAGATTTGGTGCGGTAGCTGCCGTCGGGGTCCTCACCGAGCCAGAACATGCGCCCATAGGCCTCGGCAAGCATCACCTGGGCCAACAGGAATTCCGGATCCAGCGCCACCGCGGGCTCAAGCAGTTTGATCATGTCGACAAAGCCGTCCCTGCCGCGCCAGACCTGACGCTGCTCGATGGCGCGCAGGTAAAGCTCATAGGCGGCCGGACTGCGGGTCGGACGTTCGCTCAGGTCGCTGACCTGCTTCGAGCTCAGCGTCAGCTTGAGTTGATCAGCAATGGCCAGCGCGATCTCGGACTGGATGGCGAACACGTTGTCCAGCGTGCGGTCATAGTTTTCGGCAAAGATATGCGCGTCGGTCGCCGCCTCGATCAGCTGCACGGTCACGCGAATCTGCTCGCCCTCTCGGCGCACGCTGCCTTCCAGCACGTGACTGACGCCAAGGCGCGCGCCGATGGCGCTGACTTCGAGACCCTCCTTGGCAATCCGCTCCATCGAGGTGCGCGAAATGATCCGCAGCTCGCCGATCTTCGCCAGCTTGGTCAACACTTCCTCATAGATTCCGCCGGCGAAAAACGCGTTCTCCGGATCGGAGCTGAGGTTGCCAAAGGGCAGCACGGCGATACCGGCGACCACCGCATTGGCCAGCGGTTTGGCTGCCGAGCCGGATGTGTCGACCGGGGGTGTCGCTGCGGCGCGGGTGTTCGACACTGATGGGCCATCGTCATCGTGCGCCTCGCGCGGCCAGAAGCGATCGGCAGCGATCAGCGCAATTACCGCCACCATGCCGACCAGCAGCAAGCGATCCATGCGCCGGCCGGTGTCGGCGGTGTTCGACTGCGACGCGTCCACTTCGGCATCGCGCTTGATGCCTTCCGGGGTCAGCTCGAACACCCAGCTGAAGATCAGCGCCGGCAGAAAGCCGATCGCCAGCAGGATGATCGTTGCCCGCAGCACCCAGCCGGGTACATCAAACGCAGGCAGCAGGGTCTCGGCCACCTGAACGATCAGCCACGCACCCACCAGATACAGCCCGGCCATGCGGATGACGTTGCGGCGTTTGAGTTCGGCGAACAGGCTCATGGCGAGCACTCGAAGTCATTGGCGCCGACCGGCCGGCACTGCGGTGGGTAGCCATGCTCGCGCCAGTAGGCCGGCACGCCCAGCAGCACGAGGATGCGCTGGAACGCCGGGGCCGCGCGCAGGCCCTGGTAGGCTGGGTCCCAGTGCTCGACCAGGGTGTTACCGAACGATGCCGTGCCGGCGGCGACTATTGCGGCGGCGCCGTCGTAGTCGCGCAGCAGCAGACGCCATCCAATGTCCGATTGCAATTCCGGGTAGCGTTGCGCCAGCGCGTCGAAATCCGGTGGCACCGCGCCATCGCCGAGCGTGGCGACAGCGGCCTGCTGGACCTCCAGCGGCCAGTTCCTCTCGCGCATCAGCAAGATGGCGGCGAAGCGGTTGCCACGCCGGATCAGCGGCTCGACGAAACTGTTGCCGCGATTGGGCACAAAGCCATTGGCCATGCCCTGCTGGTACAGCGCCAGCGCCGCGTCGATGTCGCCCTGGAAAAGCACCGCCAGCGCCTTCCAGCGCAGGCAATTGCCATAGGCCGGATCGAGGGCCAGACACTGGTCGGTGTCGGCCAGCGCCCGATCGAGAAAGCCGAGGTTGAACCAGAGAATGCCGCGCCACAGATGGGCCGAGGCATTCTTCGAGTCCGCCGCGATGGCGCGATCGAGCAGATCCAGCGCGGCCGGGAAGTCGATCGGCAGCGCATAGGAGACCAGCAGCGAGCGCGCGGCCCAGGGCATGGACAGCGTCGGGTCCAGCGCCAGTGCACGCTCCGCGGCCTGCCCGGCCAGGGCCATCTGTTCGGAGCGATCGATGGAAGGATAAACAGCGACCCAATCGACGATCACCGCGCTGGCCGCCGCCAGGCCCTCCCAGCCGCGGGCGAATTCCGGGTCCAGCGCCACCACCTGCTCGAACAGCCGCACCGACTCGTCCAGTTGCTCGCGGTTGATGAACAGCTCGCGGGCCTTGAGGTAGCGCTGGTAGGCGTCCAGATTGTCGGTGTCGGCCTGCACCGTGACCGCCCGGCCGGCCGCTCCGCTGCCCAGCGTGCCGCGCAGCGCGGCGACGATGGCGTTGGCGATCTCGTCCTGGATGGCGAAGATGTCGGTGAGCTCGCGGTCGTAGGTCTCCGACCACAGGTGGCGATCGTTCACCGCATCGATCAACTGGGCGGTGATCCGCACCCGGTTGCCGGACTTGCGCACGCTGCCCTCGAGGATGTGATTGACCTTCAACTCGCGGGCGATGGTCGCGGCGCCGATTTCGCGGCCCTTGTAGGCGAACGACGAGGTGCGCGAGGCCACGGCGATGTCCTCGACCCGCACCAGAACGTTGAGCAGCTCTTCCGAGATGCCGTCGGCGAAGAACGCATTTTCGGCATCCGCACTCATGTTGACGAACGGCAGCACGGCGATGGATTTGTCGAGAGACTGCGGCGCGGCCGACTCGACTGCACCGGCGCCGGCAGCGTCGCTGGCCGACTCGTTGGCCGCGATCGGCTCCGGCGTGCCCGGCTTGAGGAACCAGCCGGCGCCGAGCCCGAGGCCAAGCACAACCAGCAGCGCGGCGGCCAGCACGGTGCGCTTGCCGAGCAGCGGCGCTGCGGCGGCTGGTGCACTCGCGGCATCCGATTCCGTGCGCCGGATGCCGCCCTCCGGCGAAACCTCCAGCGCCCAGGCCAGCACCAGGGCGATCGGAAAGCCCAGCACCGCTAGCGCGACCACCAAGCTCATCGCCCAGTCCGGCAAGCCCATGCGCGGCAGCATGATGTCGGCTGCCTGCAGCACGGCAAACGCGGTGGCGGCGTAGACCACGGCGACCCGGAACACCTTGCGGCGTTTGAGCTCGCCCCAGAGCCCCGGCGGAGCGCTCACGATGCACAACCGGCCAGTAGCTTGACCGAGCCGCCGTGACATTGATGCGTGAGCATCACTGCCATGGGCTTTCGAGCTCCATGCCTGCGTGTTCAAAGTGGCGCAAGTTGCGCGTGGCCAACTTTGCGCCATGGCGCAGGGCAATTCCGGCGAGCACCGCGCGCATGTCGGCGGCGACCTGGGGTGCAACTTGCGTTGCTTGCGCGGTGAAATAGCCACCGGCCGCGTCGTTGACGGCAATCGGGAACTGGTACGCGCCGATCCGGACCAGCGCAGCGCTCAATCGGGTAATCGGGTTAATCTTCTTCGGGCGCGAACTGTGGCCGCCATCGTCGCTCAGCGACAGCGAGAAATCCTGATAGACCTTCTCACCGGCTTGTACCTGCAGCGCCACCGGTTTGCCATGGGCATCGAGCTCGCCACCGGCGCCTTCGTTCAATGCGAATGTGGCGTCGAGTGCCTGTGGATGGGTGCGGATCAACCAGTCGACGCTGTTGAATATTTCGGCCGTTTCCTCGCCACAGGTCAGCGCCAGCTTGATGCTGCGGCGCGGCACATAGCCCTCGCTGCGATAGCGCACGAGGTTGTCGGTGAACACCGCCGCCATCGCCTTGTCATCGCTGACCTCGCGCGCATAGAACCAGCCATTTTCTTCCACCAGGGTAAACGGATCGCGGTTCCAGTCGGCGCGTTTGGCTTCCACCACATCGATATGGGCGAGCAGCAGCAGCGGTTTGAGGCTGGCATCGCGGCCGCGCAACACCGCGATCAGGGCGCCGTCCTGCGGGCGATCTGCCGGCGCGAGAATCTGCATGTCGGCCGCAGGCAGCCCGGCTGCCAGCAGCCGTTCGCGCATCGCGCTCGCCGCAGCGGTGCAACTGGCCACCGAACGCGTGGTGTTGATCTCGACCAGTTGCTTGAACAGGGCGCGAAACGCGGGATCGCTGAAATCGGCAGGCGCCGCCGTTGTCGGCTGTGCGCCACCCAGCATTAGGCCAACGGCCAACATCACTGCCATCTGCTGCCTCATCGTGGAGCCCCTGCATTTGACCGAAGCGGCGTCGATGATGCCACAGAATCACGATGGGAAAATCAACCCGGCGCGGCGCCGGCGCGCCGGGCTCAGCTGCCGGCGGCTGGTGCGGCATTCGACAACTTTTGGCGTCTCAAAGCTTCGGGCTGTTTGATGAACCAATGGTTCCACAAGAATCGTTCGAACAGCCCAGCGAAAGGTATAAAACGAAATCGGAGCATTGATCAGGAATCCGGCCAGCGCGCTGGCTCCGATGATCAGGGCGCGTGAGATGTCTGAGTCCTTTAGGCGTTGTAAATCATTAAAGGTGGCGGATTGCGAAGGATTTTGCCCCGTCTGCTTCGTTGCGCAAAAGGTTTCATAGTCGAACTATGCGCCCCTTTGCGCGCCTTGCAGGCGAACGAAAGTCCTGCGCAATCTGCGCAAGTTATTTCTGCGCGACGCCTTAGTGCAATCCCGATCAACGCACCCGCGATGCCACCGGCAATCGCACCAGCAAGCGTGATGATCGCGAAAAACGTGATCCATGCGCGGGAGTATGCGGGGCTTGAGTTGTCCATCAGCGTTGTGGTCAGGCAGCAAGTATGACCGAACCCCATGACTGGCGATTCCACCGGTGCAATCCACCATCAGCGGAGTGGTCATCGCGGGTGACGCCGATGCTTGGTTGCCCTGCGCATGGGTCAACATGCTTTATCGCAATGCTTTATCGCAATGCTTTATCGCAGCGCCACCACCGCTCAACCGCCATCAAGCCGGAACACCACCGGCACCAGCGCAATGCCGCGAACCGCCTGGCCATCGAGCCGCGCCGGTTAGAACCGCCAGCGCTTGAGCACGTGCAGGCGGGCGCTGTTATCGAGCGCGTGGTGGCCGCTGCTGCGTTCCACGCTGACCCGCACCGGGGTCCCCGATGCATCCACTTCGATGCGCAGCCACACCGCGCCCTCGGCGCCGTGGCGCAAGGCGATGGGCGGATACGGCGGCGGTGGCGCAAAGGCGTGGTCGATGCTGGCTGCGTGCCTGAGACCGGCGCGGTGCTGGCCGCGACGGTGGCTTCGATGGCGACCTCGGTAACGGCGGGCGCGGTGATCGCGACCTCGATCGGCGCTGGCGCCAGCGGCGTCGACAACGGAGTGGGCACGGGCCAGTGATGGTTTTCACCAATGGTCGGAATCCTTATGATCGGCAATTGACCGACGTGTTCGCCGTGCCGGATGCGATTGCTGCTGCGGTGGTTGCTGCGTGATACCGTAGCCCGG
>PEUI01000009.1 GCA_002785585.1 Lysobacterales bacterium CG02_land_8_20_14_3_00_62_12 | reverse complement strand
CTGTTCGGTCAGCCGTTCGGCGGCCTTGCTGGTGCTGGCCGTCAACACTTGACACTGCCAGCCGAGCAATAGCGATTGCATGCCACGCAATACCGCCTCGTCGTTGTCAACGACCAGCACGCGGATCGGTTGCAGGATCGGCAGCGCGATCACCGCCAGAATTGCCAGACGCCGTTGCAACAGCACCGTGCTCGGCAGGTCGATGGTCGGCTGCCGGGCCCAGGGCCGGAGCAACAGCAGGGGTGTCAGCCAGTGGTTGCCGATCATCAGACTGAGTGCCAGCGTGGCCAGAATCACCATGCCGGTGGCCGCACTCAGGCCGCCAAGAAAAGCCCAGAGCGCGATGCCGGTGTGGCCCTGACTGAGCGGCAGGGCCAGTACGTACAGATCGGATGGCACCCCGAACGCGGCCAGGCGGGCTTCGCCGGCACGCGCCAGGGGCAGGATCGGCAGGGCGATCAGCAGCATGTACAGCGGAAACTGCCAGCGTGCCTGGCGCAGGTGGCGCGGGTCCTGGCACTCGACCACGCCGAGATGGAACTGGTGCGGCAGGGTGAACATGGCCAGCGCGCCCAGTACCACCAGCGGCGCGAAGCCATCGACATTGTTTGGGCGTGTCGGCGCAAGCGCGCTGGTTTCCGGCAGGCCAAAGAACACCAGGGCGCCTACGCTCAGCATGGCGCCGAGCTTGAGCAGCGATTCGAAGGCTATCGCCAGCACCAGGCCGCGGTTGTGCTCGAGCGCCGAAGTGCGGCGGGTGCCGAACAGCATGGCGAACAGGGCCATCGCCAGGGCCACGAACAGGGCGCTATCCTGCTAGGGCGGCGGGGCCAGATCGCTGGCCCGGGTGAGCAGGCCGAAGCTCATCGCCACCGCTTTCAGTTGCAGCGCGATGTACGGGATCATTCCGAACAGCGCGACCGCGGTGACCGTGGCCGCCAGCGAGGAATCCTTGCCGAGCCGGGTGGCGATCAGATCGGCAATCGAACTGGCATGGTGGGACCGCGCGAGTTGCACCAGCTTGTGCAGCAGGCCGACGCCGAACACGTACAGCAAGATGGTGCCGACAAAGGTCGGCGGCAGCGGCCAGCCAGAGCGCGCCGCCTGGGTCACGTGCCGTAGAAGGTCCAACTGGTGCAGTACACCGCCAGCGACAGCGCATACACCGTTCCCCAGTGCCGGGTCAGGCGCCCCGCGTAGCGCTCGCCCCAGACCGCGACCCCGAACAACAGCCCGAGCCACAGCAGTCCGGCAAGGATCACGGCGAGTGGCGACAGCACAGAACGACTCCGGCGAAACGGTTAGGGCGCAACTGTAGCGGGTGACGGGAGATGGGGAAGAAGGAACAGGGAACGGGGAACGGGGAACGGGGAACGGGGAACGGGGAACGGGGAAAACCAAAGTGGCGTCGTCCCGGCGAAGGCCGGGACCCAGTGCTGGGAGATACCGGTAGGGTCGGGACTGCGCCCCGGCGTTCGCCGGGGCGACGACTTTCTGTCGTCTGTCCTCTGAACCGGATGCGACGCACTTATCCACCCCACTTCCGTCCCGCCTCCCGCTCCGATCAGAACCGGTACGTCACCTCGGCGCGGTAGCTGACCGGGTCGCCATAGAACGCGGTCAGGGTGCGTTCGCGGCCGAGGGTCGGGGCCAGGGTGGCATCGTTGACGAAATCCCAGCCCGAGGTGATGTAACGCTTGTCGCCGAGGTTGCGGCCGTGCAGGCCGAGCGTCCAGCGGTTGTCGTCCGAGTTCCACACCAGGCTGGCATCGAACAGGGTGTAGCCGCCCTGGTCGAGCAGCAGGCTGTCGGTCTCGAACTGGTTGGTCGAGCTGCGATAGGAGGCGCGCGGCAAGAACGACAGGGTGCCGCCGTGGCCGAACAGCCTGGCCGGAACGCTGTAGTCGAGGCCGATATTTCCGGTCCATTCGGGGGTGTTCTGGAAGGTCGCGGTGTTGGCGATATCGACCCCGAAGGCGTTGATGAAGCGGTCGAACTGGGCGTCGATGTAGCCGATCGTCCCACTCAGGGTGAGCGAGTCGGCGCGACCGGACAGGTCGCCGGACATCTCGGCCTGGCCTTCGAGCTCGACGCCGCGGATGCGCGCCTCGGCGGCATTGGTGGTCACCCCGACGAAACTGTCGTTGATGCCGTCGCCATTGGTATCGACCCCGACCGAGCCTGGCACCTGGATATCGGTGTAGTCGTTCCAGAACAGGGCCAGCGCGGTACTGGCGCGGCCGTCCGCCCAGGTCGCCTTGTGGCCGAGTTCATAGGCGGTCACCTGCTCCGGTTCGAACTGCAGGAATTCCTTGATTTCGCCGGCGTCCTTGACGCCGTCGCCGTTCAGGTCGGGAGCCGCGGCGCCGGAGCCGCGCGGGTCGAAGCCACCGCCCTTGAAGCCCTGCGAGAAGCTGAAATAGAGGTTGTGGTTGTCCTTAGGCTTCCAGGCCAGGCCGGCCTTGGGGGTGAAGTCGGTAAAGGTCTTGTTGCCGCGGAAATTGGTGGCGGTGGCGATCGCCACGGCATTGCCGCCGAAGAACGGCGACAGCCCGCCGACGAAGGTGCGGCGGAAGATGAAGGCGTCGCGCTGGTCTTCGGTATAACGCCCGCCGAGCGACAGTTCCACGCTGTCGGTCAATTGGATCGAGACATCGCCAAACAACGACCAAGTCTCGGTGCCGACCTCGCCGACCGTATTGGCGTTCAATCCGGGCAGGTTGAGCAGTGCCCCGGTGGTGCCGAGGATCACGTCGAAATCGTTGAAGGCGTTGGCGTCCAGGTAGTAGAAACCGGCTACGCCGGAGACTCTGTCGGTGTCCAGCAGCAATTGCAGCTCCTGGCTGAACTGATCGTCCTTGTAGACCACCGGCACGTCGACATCGACCGACTGCAAACCATCGAAGTCATTGGCCCAGGCGGCGTTGTTCTTGCGCAGGGCGGTGATGCTCTTGAAGGTCCAGGCATCGTTCAGGTACCACTCCAGGGTGCCGGCGATGCCGCGATTGCGCTGGGTCGCATCGGGCGTATCCAGGCCGGCCTGGGTGTCGAAGACATTGTCCAGCACCGGCTCCAGGCTGAGCAGGCTGGGCAGCAGGCGGTGGCCCTGCCGGGAATTGGAATCGTCTTCGGTCCAGTCGGCGGCGATGCGCACGAACACGTCCGCGCTTGGCGTCCATTCCATGCTCAGGCGGGCGGCGTTGACATCCTTGTCGTAGTTGTCGCGGCCGCTCACGATGTTCTTGCCGAAACCGTCGCGCTGGAAGCTGGCGACGGTGGCCCCGACCCGCAAGGTTTCGCCGAGCGGCACGCTGAACTTGCCGGACAGCTCGGTCTGCGAATACTTGCCGAGTGCCGCGGTGACCTCGGCCTCGGGCTCGCTGCCGAGGCGCCGGGTCACGTACTTGATCGCGCCGCCGATCGTGTTGCGGCCATACAGCGTGCCCTGCGGGCCGCGCAGCACTTCGATCCGCTCGACATCGTAGATGTCGACCACCGCTCCGTGCGGGCGATTGAGGTATACATCGTCGATGTACACGCCGACGCCCTGCTCGAAGCCGGCGACCGGGTCTTGCTGACCGACGCCGCGGATGAAGGCCGATAACGTGGTATTGGTGCCGCGGGTCGCCTCCAGGGTGACATTCGGGACCAACTGGTTGAGGTCGGTGATATCGCCGGCACCGATCCGCTCCATCTGGTCGCCGGAGAACGACGAGATCGACACCGGAACATCGAGCAGCGCCTCCTCGCGGCGGCGCGCGGTGACGGTGATTTCGCTCAGGGTAGTGGCGGCGTCCGCTTCCGGATCGGTGGCCGCGGTGCCGGCCGCGGCCGACGCTGCGACCCGGGTGGTCGCCGGACCGGTACTGCTGGTGTCCTCGTCGGCCTGGTCGGCGAAGGCCGGCGCGGCGAGCGTCAGCAAGGTGATCGAAACAGCGATGGTCAATGGCTTGGTCTGCATGGGGTCCCCTCTCCGGTGGTCGCGCTGGATTACACGACTGGCAGCATAGGCGGCCGCCAAGGGCGCAACACTTGTACCTTGGTACAGTGCCGGGCATCGCGGCGGCGGCGGACAGTGCGGGCCGATTCTTCGCCCGGATGCTGCTCCATGCTGAGCCTGATCGGATTGCTCGCCGCGCTCGCCCTGTTGATCCTGCTGACCGTGCGTGGCATGAACCTGTTCATCGCCACGCCCTTGTGCGCGCTGTTGATCGCGCTGTCCAGCGGCATCGCCCTGCTGCCGGCGCTGGCCGCGGACGGCCACACCAACCTGCTCGACGCCTACATGGGCGGCTTCAGCGACTTCATCGGCAAGTGGTTCTTCATGTTCCTGCTCGGCTCGATCTTCGGCAAGCTGATGGAGGCGAGCGGGGCGGCCGAGAGCATCGCGCGCTGGGTACTGGCGAGCATCGGCGGCAAGCGCGCCGCGCTGGCGGTGGTGATCGCCTGCGCGGTGCTGACCTATGGCGGGGTCAGCCTGTTCGTGGTCGCGTTCTCGGTCTATCCGATCGCGCTCAGTCTGTTCCGCGCCGCCGACCTGCCGCGGCGCTTCATCCCGGCGGAGCAACGCGGGACACCCACAAACTCGGATGGTCGAACTTTCGGATTCTCGGGTGTACGGGCTTTATTCGGGGCTGGATATTCCGGCCCATGGGAAGCCAGCATTCCGGAGCATGGGAAGCCACTATTCCGGGCCATGTGAAGCCAGTTCGCAGGCAGCAGATTCCGGTCCATGGGAAGCCAGTGTTGGCGCTCGATTGAGGTGGGTCATCCTCGCGCTTTTTACGGCGAGGTTCCTATGGCTCAATCGAGGCTTTTCATGCGACAGATTCGTGAGTTGTTGCGGTTACATTTTGATGAGGGACTCAGCCAGCGCTTGATTGCGCGCAGTCTGGGTGTGGTGCGCTCGACGGTAGAGCGCGTGATCAAGCGCTTTCTGGCGTGTGGGCTGACGTGGCCGCTGGATCCAGCGTTGAGCGATGCCGATCTGGAGCAACGCCTGTATCGCGGTGCGGCGCATGTGGGGTCGGCGAAGGGCTGCGCCCGGCCAAACTACGCGGAGGTGGTGAAGCAGCAAGTAGCCCGGATGAAGCGCAGCGCAATCCGGGATGTTCGGTCGATGCCTTGGTGTCCAACTGGCCCGGATGCCTTGGTGTCCAACTGGCCCGCGTCATGGTTCGAGGTGCCACTGTCCCCCGGATGACCATCTCCACTGTTGAAGCGCTTTTCCGCTGCGCTTCATCCGGGCTACGCTGCTGTACGGTGGTGGATGTGCGGTACTTATCCACCCTACTTTCGCCGGTTGGGCATCGCTACGCTGGTCAATAGCTGCCCAATAAACGGGCCATCAGCGATTTCAGCGCCAGCGGTTTCAGCGGTTTGTGCAACAGATGAGCACCGGCCAATCTCACGGC
>PEUI01000190.1 GCA_002785585.1 Lysobacterales bacterium CG02_land_8_20_14_3_00_62_12 | reverse complement strand
GACCCTCCGGTCTTCGAGGCCGTAGGATGTGGGAAGTCTCTTTTTACTCGTTAGGGCTTCCGATGCTGAGTCGAATCATCGCCACCATTCTCTGTCTTGTAGCTATCGCGGCGTCAGCGCAGTCGTCACCGGTTGCACGCGTCAGTGCGCTGGCAAGCGGGAGGCTTCTGCTCAACGGGAGTCCCGCCGAGCTTGCAGTTATCGATGCCGAGTTCCAACGCATCCAGAAATCCCACGGTGCCGTCTGGTACTACCGCGAAAATCCTCAAGCTGATCCGTCGCCTCAAGCTATGGCCGTCATAGAGCTCGTCGTCCAATACGGACTTCCGATCAGCATGTCGGGCAAACCCGACTTCACCGACTACATTGACGGAAATGGTCGCTCTCACCCACGCCAGCCCTAACCATTCAGTCGAGCAAACATCCACCGGCGGGGCGCACTCCGTAAAAACATGGCGCCGCCGCCCTTGCAATTGCGGCCGGTTCATTGGCTAATGTCGGCGGTATGCCAGCGGAGTCGGTGTGGCCGTTCTGATCCCCAGTCGTAGCCAATGTCTGCCGCGGATGAGTCGCGGCGAACGTCGATTGGCGTTGTGTCTGGAAGACAAACTCGAAGACGATTACTACGTTTGGTACGACTTGCCGGTGGGGCCGAAACAGCGCCAGCCGGATTTTGTGATCCTGCATCCGAATCGCGGTCTGCTGGTTCTGGAAGTCAAAGATTGGGCGCTGGATACGCTTAAATCGCTGGATAAATTTGCCGCCACGCTGCTCACGGATCGTGGCCTGGTGACGGTGGCCAATCCGCTGGCGCAGGCGCGGGTGTATGCCTTGGAGTTGGCCCGCGTACTGGAGGCCGACGCCGCGCTCTGCCATCCCCCCGGTCACGCCTACGCCGGGAAATTGGCGGTGCCCTGGGGTCATGGCGTGGTGCTGGCACGGATCAGTCGCCGCCAGTTTCTGAGTCATGGTCTGGACGAAGTGCTGCCATCGGCGCTCTGCATTTGTCAGGACGACATGCAGGAGAACATTGAAGCCGAGGCTTTTCAGCAGCGTCTGTGGGCGATGTTTCAGCAAGCGGCGGGGCGCAGCTTGAGTTTGCCGCAATTGGACCGCATTCGTTGGCATCTGTTTCCGGAAATCCGCGTGCAGGCGGCCATGCAGACCGATATTTTCAGCGACCCGGCGGCGCCCGACGCGCTCGCCGAGGACATTCCGGATCTGGTGCGGGTGATGGATCTGCAACAAGAACAACTGGCGCGCTCGCTCGGCGACGGCCACCGTGTCATCCACGGCGTCGCCGGGTCCGGCAAGACCATGATCCTCGGCTTTCGCTGTCTGCATCTGGCGCGGCTGCCCGGCAAACCGGTGCTGGTGTTGTGCTACAACAAAACGCTGGCGGCGCGGCTGCAACAAATCATTCTGCGGCAGAACTTGCGGGCACGGGTGGATATCCGCAATTTTCACGCCTGGTGTGCCGAGATGCTGCGCACCTATAACGTGCCGAGTCCGCGCAACGGGGGCGACCCCGACGCCTACTTTGCCGCCCAGGTGCAGGCGGTGATCGATGGGGTCGGCCATCGCGCCATTCCGCGTGGTCAATACGGCGCGGTGTTGATCGACGAGGGTCACGATTTTGCGCCGGAGTGGCTGCAACTGATCGTGCAGATGGTCGATCCGGCGCACAACGCCCTGTTGCTGTTATGCGATGACGCGCAGTCGATCTACGCCGGTCGCCGCCGCCGTTTCAGCTTTTCCAGTGTCGGCATCGAAGCGCGTGGCCGCACCACCATCCTCAAGCTCAACTACCGCAATACCCAAGAGATCTTGAATCTGGCCAAGGCGGTTGCCGGGCATCTGCTGGATGCCAACGATGCCGGCGAGGACCTGCCGAGGATGATCGGCCCGGAAGGCGTCGGCCGCCATGGCGCGCCACCGCAATTGATCCACTGTGGCTCGGCTTTGGCAGAAGCAGAAACGGTGGCCGCCCATATCGCCGATGCCCAGGCGGAGGGGGTTTCGCTGCATCAGATCGCGGTGATCTATCGCCATTGGGGCCAGGCCAGCGCGATTGCCGACGCGTTGGCGCGTCGCGGCATCGCTTACCGCAAGACGATCAGTGCCAGCGACAAGCAACAACTGTTTGCCGGTGCCGCCAGCGTCAAGCTGATCACCATGCATTCCAGCAAAGGCTTGGAGTTCGAATATGTGTTCATCCCCGGTCTTGGCGCGATGCCCGATGTCGGTGCCAACAGCAGCGAAGAAGCGCGTTTGCTGTACGTCGCCATGACCCGCGCCACCGAACACTTGGTCGGCACTTATGTCGGGCGCTCCGCCTTTGTCGAAAAGTGGGCGCAGTGTTTGTCGGCATGACTGGCCTGCGGGTGCCGCCCACCGTGTGCCTTTGTCAGTCGCCCGGCTTTGGCGTTAGGCTTCGGCTCCAGACGTTGGCTGACGGCTGGCGGAAAATGGATCGAATCGGGGAGCAGGCATGACACGAAAACCACTGGGCGACATCAGCGCAGGCCGCTTGAACCAGGCCGCGCTGGACCGCAACTTTGCCGATCTGGCGCCGCCACTGGATCGCCATCGCGCGCTGATCGAAGCCGAACGCTGTTTCTATTGCTACGACGCGCCGTGCATCGCGGCTTGTCCGACTGGCATCGACATCCCGAGTTTTATCAAGCGCATCAGCACCGACAATCTACGCGGCGCCGCGCTGGATATTTTGACGGCGAATATTTTTGGTGGCAGTTGCGCCCGGGTCTGTCCGACCGAGGTGTTGTGCGAGGGCGATTGCGTGCGCAATCGGGGCGAAGACAAGCCGGTCGAGATCAGCGCCCTGCAACGCTATGCCACCGACTGGGTGGTGCAAGACGGTGTGCGTTTGTTCCAGCGCGCCGCGGCGACCGGTCAGCGGGTGGCGGTAGTGGGCGCCGGTCCGGCGGGTTTGGCGTGCGCGCATGAACTGGCGCGCCATGGCCATCAGGTGGTCGTGCTGGAACAGAATGATCGCCCCGGCGGCCTCAACGAATATGGCATCGCTGCTTACAAGGTGATGGATTTCGTCGCCCGCGAGATCGACTGGTTGCTGGCGATCGGCGGCATCGAGATTCGCACCGGTGTGGCGCTGGGCCGCGATTTCAGTCTGAGCGATCTGCGCGCCGAATATGCGGCGGTGTTTATCGGCATTGGCCTGACCGGGGTGAATGCGCTGAAGCTTGCCATCGAAGATCGGTCGGATTGGGTCGAGACCTCGCAGCGGATTGAAGAAATCAGCGGCATCGGCGCCGAGCACGTCGGTGCGGCGCTGCCGCAGGACGACCTGCCAGAGGGCGTGCGCTATGCGGTCGATTTTATTGCCGAGTTGCGGCAGACGCCGCTGGCCGAGTTGGCCGTTGGCCGACGGGTGGTGGTGATCGGTGGTGGCAATACCGCCATCGATGCGGCGGTGCAAAGCAAGAAGTTGGGCGCCGAATCGGTGACCATGGTCTATCGGCGCGATCCGCAAGCGATGAGCGCCACCGCCGCCGAGCAGGCGTTTGCCCAGCACCAGGGCGTCACCATCATCCACCGGGCGCAACCACGGCGATGGCTCACCGATCAGGGCGTGCTGGCGGCGATCGAGTTTGAGCACAGTGAACTCGATGGCAACGGCAACTGGATTGGCAGTGGCGATTTCTTTCGGATCGATGCCGACCAGGCTCTGCTGGCGGTAGGCCAGCGCCTGGATGCCACCCCGGTGCAGGGCAACGATGGCCCGCAACTGGCACTGCGCGACGGCCGCATTGTGGTCGATGGCGACTATCGCAGCACGCTTGTTGGGGTCTGGGCGGGCGGCGATGCGGTCGGCGGCAAACTCGATCTGACCGTGCAGTCGGTGGCCGCGGGCCGTGATGCCGCGCGCTCGATCCACGCCCAGCTCAGCGCCGGCGCCAGTAGCAAGCAATCAGGAGTAAGTCATGGCTGATCTCTCGTGCCAATTTGTCGGCATCCGCTCGCCCAATCCATTCTGGTTGGCCTCGGCACCGCCGACCGACAAGGCCTACAACGTGATTCGCGCGTTCGAGGCGGGTTGGGGCGGGGTGGTCTGGAAAACCCTGGGGCTCGATCCGCACGTGGTCAATGTCAGTTCGCGCTACGGCGCGGTGCGTTGGAATGGGCAGCGGATCGCCGGACTCAACAACATCGAGTTGATTACCGACCGCCCGCTGGCGGTCAATCTGGCGGAGATTCGTCAGGTGAAACGCGCGTGGCCGGATCGGGCGATGATCGTGTCGCTGATGGTGCCCTGCGATGAGGCCTCCTGGAAGTTCATCCTGCCGCAGGTGGAAGACACCGGTGCCGATGCCGTCGAACTCAATTTTGGTTGCCCGCATGGCATGAGCGAACGCGGCATGGGCGCGGCCGTCGGCCAGGTGCCGGAGTACGTTGAGCAGGTCACCCGTTGGGTGAAGCAATTCTCGCGGCTGCCGTGCATCGTCAAGCTCACCCCCAATATCACCGATATTCGCAGCAGCGCCCGCGCTGCGCATCGCGGTGGCGCCGATGCGGTCAGCCTGATCAACACCATCAACTCGATCACCAGCGTCGATCTGGACCTGATGGCGCCAACACCAACGGTCGATGGCAAAGGCACCCACGGCGGTTATTGCGGGCCAGCGGTGCGGCCGATTGCGCTCAACATGGTGGCCGAAATCGCGCGTGATGCCGAGACCAAGGGCTTGCCGATTTCTGCCATTGGCGGCATCGGCACCTGGCGTGATGCGGCCGAGTTCATGGCGCTGGGCGCGGGTTCGGTGCAGGTGTGTACGGCGGCGATGCACTATGGTTTTCGCATTGTCGATGACATGATTTCCGGCTTGGGCAACTGGATGGATAGCAAGGGCTACGCCCGCCTCGATGATTTTGTCGGTGGCGCCGTGGCCAACGTCACCGACTGGAAGTTTCTCAATCTGAAGTACGACATCAAGGCGCTGATCGATCAGGACAAGTGCATCCAGTGCGGCCTTTGCCACATTGCCTGCGAAGACACCGCGCACCAGGCGATCATCCGCGAGCGCAATGGCGAGCGTTACTTCGAGGTGATCAACGACAAGTGCGTCGGCTGCAATCTGTGCATGCATGTGTGTCCGGTCGACGGTTGCATCAGCATGCAACGCGTCGATCACGGTGAGTTCGGCAACTGGACCACGCACCCGAACAACCCGATGCGGGTGAATGCATAGGGTGGGTGGCAACCCACCGTTTTGGTTGCGGCGGTTTCGGTGGGTGCACCCACGGTTTTTGGAGTGCGGTGGCTTGCCACCGCTTTGCTCTGGCGTCAGCTGGTGGTGGATGCGCGGTACTTATCCACCCTACATTTTGGAGTGCGGTGGCTTGCCACCGCTTTGCTCTGGCGTCAGCTGGTGGTGGATGCG
>PEUI01000416.1:3769-5200 GCA_002785585.1 Lysobacterales bacterium CG02_land_8_20_14_3_00_62_12 | reverse complement strand
CATTGCGTTTGCTCTCGCGGAAGCTGCCGTTGCGGGAACGCTGCCGCGGTGAGCACGACGCTAGTGTTCGGCTAAGATGCGCGCGATGAAACTGCCCGCCGCCACTGTCCGCAATTTGCTGTTGATCCACTGGCACGGCGCCGATGCCGCGCTGGATTGGTTGACGGTCGATGGCAGTGGGCGCCTCGGTCGCAGCGCGCATGAACACGCCCCGCCGGCGGCGATACTGGCGGCGGCGGCGTCGATTGTGGTGCTGGTGCCGAGCGAGCCGGTGACTTTGCTGCTGGCCGAGTTGCCCGCGCGCACGCTGGCACAGGCGCGCTTGGCCGCACCGTTTGCCGTCGAAGAACATCTGGCGGCCGCCGTCGATGCGCTGCATTTTGCGGTGGCACCGATGGCACGCGGGCATTGGTGGGTGGCGGCGCTGGCACCGGCGCAACTCAAAGAGTGGATCGACGATCTGCGTGGCCGCGGCATCGAGCCCGATCGTCTGCTTCCCGATGTCATGGCGGTGCCCGCCAACGAGTCCGGCGCCAGCGTGCTGGTGGATGGCGACCGGGCGCTGATTCGCATCGGCCAGCAGCAGGCGTTTGCCAGCGATGCCGAGTTGGCACCGACGCTGCTGGCAGCGGCGGGAATCGCCGAAGCCCAAGTGGTGCGCATCGTCGCCGACAGCGGCCAGTCGCCGTTGTCCAAACTGGCCGCGGGGCTTGGCCAGTGCAGCGAGCTGAACTTGCTCAGCAAAACCTTTGCGCCACGCCATCGCGGCCGGGCGGTGCGCGGACAATGGCGGCGCCTGGGCATCCTCGCCGCGGCTTGTCTGCTACTCGCCGTGGTCTATTTGAAGCTCGATGAACTCCGTCTCAGCCAACGCTTGGCCGCGCTCAACGGCGCCATGGAACAAGTTTATCGGCAGCGTTTTCCAGACGCCAAGCAAGTACCCAACCCGTTGGCACAGATGCGCTCGGCGCTGGCCGCTGCCAGTGGCAGCGGCGTCATCAGCGGCACCGGGCTCGATCTGTTGACGCGCACCGCGCCGCTGCTCGCCGCGCAAACCCAGGTCAGCCTGCAAGCGGTCGAGTATCGCGCCGGGGCCTTGGTGCTGGACCTGAAAGCGCCCACTATCGAAGCCGTCGATGCCATCCGCGAAAGCCTCGCCAGCATCACCCAACTGGTCGCCACGCTGGAAAATGTGGATCGCGACGGCAACGGCGTGCGCGGCCGCATTCGCTTGGGGCGCAAAGCATGATCGCCTGGTGGCAAGGCCTATCGCCGCGCGATCAACGCGTGCTCGGTGGCGGCGCGCTGGTGGTCGCGCTGTTGTTGCTGTGGGCGTTGCTGATCGAGCCCGCGCAATCGGCACGGCACTCACTGCAAGCGCAGGTGCAAGCGGCGGAAACCGATCTCGCTTTCATGCAGCAAGCCGCGCAG
>PEUI01000416.1:0-3726 GCA_002785585.1 Lysobacterales bacterium CG02_land_8_20_14_3_00_62_12 | reverse complement strand
ATCGTGGCGGTCGCTCGCTGCTGGCGCTGGCCGATGGCAGCGCCCGCGAAGCCCGCCTCGGGGCGGCAATCAAGCGGATCGAACCGATTGCCGCCAACCGCGTCAATGTCTGGCTGGAACAGGCCAACTTCGACGATGTGGCGCTGTGGTTGGAACAATTGCAGCGCCAGTTCGGCGTGCGGGTCGATGAACTTTCGCTGCAACGCGGTAGCGCCGTCGGCCAGGTCGATGGTCGACTGACGCTGCTCGATGCACCGCATTGAGGCGACCATGCCCGCACCCATCAGCGCCTTGCTGCGGTACTTGCTGTTTGCACTATTGCTGCTAATCGGCACGGCCGTGGTCGTGCTGTGGACGCTGCCGGCGGCGTATTTGTACCAACATTTTGATAAAGCGCTGGCACCGCTGCGCTTGCAGGGCATCGACGGCACCCTCTGGCAAGGCAACGCCGCGCAGATCAGCTATGCCGCGGTTCCGCTCGGCCGCCTGCAATGGACCTTGGCCCGCACACCGTTACTCGGCGGCAGCGCCGATGGCGAACTCGAATTGAACGGCGCCGCGATGGTCGGCAAGAGCCAGTTCTCGGCGCAGCGCCATCGCCTCGATCTGACCAACACCGAACTCAGCTTCCCCGCCAGTTTGCTGGCACCGGTGCTGGATATTCCCGCCCTGGTGTTGCTGGGCACGGTGTCGGTGACACTGTCAGCGATCACCATCGAGCACGGCATCGTGCAGTCGATCCAGGGCCACCTGGTCTGGGATCAACTCGGTGTCGGTGGCGCCGCCGCCGCCACGCTGGGATCGCTGCGGGTGGATTTCGAACCGCGTCCGGATGGTCGCATCATCGGCCGTATCCGCGATCAGGGCGGACCACTGCGGGCCAAAGGCACAGTCGAACTCAAGGGCCAGCACTACCAGCTCGAAGTCGAGCTCGATGCCCGCGCCGGCGCCGAGCAAATTCGCGAGACCCTGCTCTACATCGGCGAACGCCGTGCCGATGGTGGCTCGCTGTTGCGGGTCACCGGCAACTTGCAAAAACTTTTTTGATCGCCAGAGACTTCCCCCGGATGACCGATCCCGCGTTTCTTGATTACGCACTAACCATCGCTCGATCGGCGGCGCGCGCCGCCGAAGCGGTGATTGCCCGCCATTACGGCTCGGCGCTGGCAATCGAAACCAAAGTCGATACCTCGCCGGTGACGATCGCCGATCGCGAGGCCGAACGCGCCATCGTCGCGGTGTTGCGGCAAGCCTTTCCCGAGCACGCGGTCTACGGTGAAGAGTATGGTCACGACGGCAGCAGCCGCTATTTGTGGTTGATCGATCCGATCGACGGCACCAAGGCATTTGTGCGCAACTATCCGCTGTTTTCGACGCAGATCGCGCTGATGATCGATGGCGAACTGGTGCTGGGCGTGTCCAGTGCCGGGCAATATGGCGAGTGCGCCTGGGCGCGCCGTGGTGGTGGCGCCTGGCTCAACGACCAACCGCTGCGGGTCAATGCGACGCGCCGTTTGGCCGAGGCGCAACTGTCGATCGGCAACGTTAAATCGCTGGCGCGTGATCCACTACGCTGGGCCGATCTCGGCGCGCTGGTGTTGGCTGCCAATCGCACCCGCGGCTATGGTGATTTTCTGCACTACCACTTGCTGGCGCGCGGCGCCGTGGATGCGGTCATCGAGTCCGACGTGAATATTCTTGACATCGCCGCGTTGGCAGTAATCGTCCGCGAAGCCGGTGGGGTGTTCACCAATCTCGACGGCGGCGCGCTGGACCAAGACACGCGCTCGGTATTGGCGGCGGCGCCAGCGCTGCACGCCGAACTATTGGCCCGTATGCAACGCTGATCGCCAGCAGGCGCGCCCGCTACAATGGCCGCCATGCCCAAACTGCCCATCATCCACCAGCGCCGCGTGCTGAACGAAGGCACCCGGTTCCAGCTCGAACAGCTTGATCTGGAGTTTTCCAACGGCGAGCGCCGCACCTTCGACCGAATGCCCGGCTCTGGGCGCGGCGCGGTGTTGATTATTGCCCTGCAAGACGCCGAGACGGTGCTGCTGGTGCGCGAATACGCCGCTGGCCTGCACGCCTACGAGCTGGGCCCGCCCAAAGGCCGGCTGGAACGCGGCGAAGACGCTGTGACCGGCGCCAATCGCGAACTCAAAGAAGAAGTCGGCGTCGGCGCCAAGCGCTTGACCCTGCTCACGCAACTGGCGCTGGCGCCGACCTATATGGCCAACGTCATCCAGGTCGTGCTGGCCGAAGACCTGTACCCGGAAAAACTCGAAGGCGATGAACCCGAACCGCTCGAAGTGGTGCCGTGGCGATTGGACGATCTGCACCGGCTGATTCTGCGCGACGATGTCAACGATGGCCGCTCGATCGCCGCCCTGTTCATCGCCCGAGAATATTTGCTGCGGCGGAATGCCGGCGCATGACGGCCAGCGAAACCACCGCGCTGCTCACCGCCGTGCGCGCCATCGCCGAGCAGGCCGGCCGCGCCATCATGGCCATTTATGCCGACGGTTTTAGTGTGACCGCCAAGGACGACCAGTCGCCGCTGACCGAGGCCGACCTGGCCGCGCACCGCCTGATCGTCGCCGCGCTCAACCGGCTGACGCCGCAATGGCCGGTGCTGTCCGAGGAATCCAGCGCCGAAGCAGTGGCCCAGCGCTTGCAGTGGCCGCGCTATTGGCTGGTTGATCCGCTCGATGGCACCCGCGAGTTCATCAAACGCAATGGCGAGTTCAGCGTCAATATCGCCCTGGTCGATCACCATGAAAGCGTGCTCGGCGTGATCCATGCCCCGGTCGCCGGTTACTGCTGCAGCGGTGCCCGTGGGCACGACGCTGAAATGATCGAAGCCGATGGCAGCCGTCGCCGCCTGCAAGCGCGGAGCGAGCGGCCAGCGTGTTTGCGCGTCGCTGGCAGTCGCTCGCATGGCGCCGCGCGACTGGCGCTGGTGCTGGACCGCATCGGCGACCACGAATGCATCGCCATGGGCTCGGCGCTGAAGTTTTGTTTGATTGCCGCCGGTAGCGCCGATGTTTATTTTCGCTTCGGGCCCACCTGCGAATGGGACACCGCCGCCGGCCAAGCGATCATCGAAGCCGCCGGCGGCCAGGTCACCGACCTGGAGCTGAAACCGCTGCGATACAACCAGCGTGACCACCTGATCAACCCGGATTTTCTAGCCTACGCCGATACCAGCGCGCCATGGCGCGAGTGGTTGGCTGCGGCCCACGGAGCAGCCAGCGATGAGCGATGACACCCCGATCCAACAACTGCTGACGATCATTACCCGGCTGCGCGATCCGGCCACCGGCTGCCCCTGGGATGTGAAGCAAGACTTCGACTCGATCGGGGCGTACACGATCGAGGAAGCCTACGAAGTCGTCGATGCCATCGACCGCCGCGATTTCGATCACCTGAAAGACGAGCTCGGCGACCTGCTGTTGCAAATCGTCTTTCAGTCCGAACTGGCGCGAGAGCAGCAGCGCTTCGATTTCAACGACGTCGTTGGCGCCATCGTCGACAAGATGATCCGCCGTCATCCGCACGTTTTTGCCGATGCCGATGTGCGCACCGTCGAAGATCAGACCCGGCTCTGGGATCAACAGAAGCGCGCGGAACAGGGCAACACCAGCGACCCGAGCGCACTCGCCGATATCGGCACCGGCATGCCCGAGTGGCAACGCGCGCTCAAGTTGCAAAAGCGCGCCGCCA
>PEUI01000214.1:5325-5467 GCA_002785585.1 Lysobacterales bacterium CG02_land_8_20_14_3_00_62_12 | reverse complement strand
TGCATTATCCCGATGACCCGAAATCCTGAAGGGATCTGGGACACGGATCAGAAAGTCTCGCCCGGGTTGCAGCGATATGCCGATTTCGTCGGGAAACCATACTATTTCAAAATCAACAAGGACAACGGCGCGACCGCCTTCC
>PEUI01000214.1:5098-5240 GCA_002785585.1 Lysobacterales bacterium CG02_land_8_20_14_3_00_62_12 | reverse complement strand
TGACGGCGCAGTAAGCGGGTCGGTCGTGGTCAATCCGGACATGGTTTGCATGCAGTTTGACGATTCCGATCCAAATGCGAAACAGGCGCCGGCGGAAATTTTCTGGCAACATGAGTTCAGCCCGTTGAGGCGGCTTCCATCT
>PEUI01000214.1:0-5051 GCA_002785585.1 Lysobacterales bacterium CG02_land_8_20_14_3_00_62_12 | reverse complement strand
CTTCGGCCCGCGCATGCTCGGATTCGCGCGTGCGGGTCGCCACTCGCAGTTCCAGGGTGTCATTCACGCGCTGCAATTTTGCCTGGGCGCGACGAAACTGCGTGACGTCGGTAAAGGTGGCGACGAAGCCGCCACCGGGCATCGGATTGCCGCGTATTTCGACGATCTGGTCGGTGCGGAATTGGCGCTCTGCCACGTACGGCGTCTCCGCGCGCATGTGGGCGATGCGGCGCGCCACCAACGCGGCTGGATCAGCGCTCCCCAACAGGCCCCGGGCAACGTTGAAGGCGACTAGTTTCTGCACCGGAACGCCAATTTGCAGCAGCTCGGGCGGATAGCCAAAGAGCTCGGCGTAGCGTTCATTCCAGGCCACCAGCCGGAGTTGGTCATCGACCACGCTGATGCCTTGGCTCATGTTTTGCAATGCGGCTTCGAGCAGGCGCTGATTGAAGCGAATCACTTGCGATGCCTCGCCGACCAGGTCGACCACGCTCGGCAGTGGCGCGGTGCTGCCACGCCGAGCGGCATCGACCAGCAGGCGTGCGCTGCCGGTGCCGACGACGGCGGCGAGTTCGCGTTCGGCCAGTGCAATCAGCTCCGCGTCGGCCCAGTGCTGGCGATCACGATCACCGAGCAGCGGCAACCAGCGCGCCGGGGCGACCAGTCGCGCCACCAGATCACTGAGTGCGCCGACGCGGATTTGGGCGCTGGGCGCGGCCGTTCTGGGATCGAGCCAGCGCGTCGCCAGCAGCATCGCCAACACATTGAACAGCAGACTCAAGCCGACGCCACGGGCGAGCGAATCCCAGCCGCTGAGGCCGAGAAAACTTTGCGGACGCAGGGCTGGCGGCAGGGTCTCAGTCACAAGATCCGGAAACATCCCGGAGCTGATGGCGACCGGGACCAACAGCAGCCAGAGCCAGCAGAGGGCGCCGACACCGATGCCGATCAGCACCGCGCGGCCGTCCCAGGCCGGCCGATAGAGGGCGGCAATAACTGCCGGGGCGAGTTGCGCCAACGCCGAAAACGACAGCGCGCCGATATCGGCCAAGGCGTCGCTTTGCACCATGGCGCGGCTGTAGCCATACGCCAGCGCAATCACCAGCACAATGCCGATGCGGCGATGGGCGAGCACCACCGGACGCAGATCGCTGGTGCCGGATTCGGCCGCCGCCCGCAACACCAAGGGCGCAATCCAGTGGTTGGAAATCATGATCGACAAAGTGATCGCGGCCAGAATCACCATGCCGGTGGCGGCACTCAATCCGCCCAGAAAAGTGAACAGCGCGAGCGTGCTTTGGTGTTGATATAGCGGCAGGCCCAGGGTGTACAGATCGGATGGAAAATCGCCACCGAGCACGGCGCGGCCGATCTGTGCCAGTGGCAGAATCGGTAGCGCCATCAGCAACAGATAGACCGGAAACAGCCAGCGCGCGGTGTTCAAGTGACTGCTGCTGCGCAGCTCCACCGTGCCCATGTGAAACTGGTGGGGCAGGGTGAAAATGGCCAGCACACCGAGGCCGACCAAGGCGACGAAACCGCCATCGGGTTTGCCGATCAAGGCGGTGGGCAGCGTGAACAACGGTCCGGGCAGCGCCTGCGCGCCGCGCCATGCAAACCAGCCGACGGCGAGCATGGCGATCAGCTTGAACAATGACTCAAACGCAATCGCCAGCACCAAGCCCCGGTTGTGTTCGGTAGCCGACGCGCGGCGGCTGCCAAACAGCAGCGCAAACAGCATCATCGTCAGCGCCACCCAAAAGGCGGCGTCCTGCCAAGCCGGCGGCGCGCCGACGCCGCCGCCAGTGACCAGCGCATAACTCATCGCCACCGCTTTCAGTTGCAGGGCGACATACGGCACCATGCCAAACACCGCCACCGCGGTGATCGTCGCCGCCAGCGCCGGACTCTTGCCAAAACGCGAGGTAATCAGGTCGGCCAGGGTGGCGCTGTTTTCGGCGGCAGCGAGCGCGGCCAGCCGTTTCAGAAAACCGGTGCCGAAGCAGAAAATCAATATCGTGCCGATGAACGTTGGCGGCAGCCAGGTCTGCCAGCGCGCGGCCTGGGTCACGGTTCCGTAAAACGTCCACGACGTGCAATACACCGCCAACGACAGCGTGTAGATCACCGGCCAAACGCGGCGAAAACGTTCCGCCCGGCGTTCGCCGTAAACCGCCACCGCAAACAGCAGGGCCACCCAAAGGCCACCGGCCGCCACCACCACGGCGGTGCTGATCATGCGCGTAATCCAGAGCTGGGCGGTTTACACAGGCGCATCCTGATCGACCTCCGCCAGGTGCCGATCCAGGCGATGCAACAAGCCGCTGGCCTGGGTGCGATTGCGCACGCCGAGTTTCTCGAAAATGGCGGTCAAATGGGCTTTGACCGTGCGCTCCTGAATCGACAGCGAGTCGGCAATCTGCTTGTTCAAGCGACCCTCGGCGACCTGCGTCAGCACCCGCAATTGCTGCACGGTCAACGACGCCAAGCTGCGCGCAAGCAGGCGATCAGGATGGTCCGGACTGGCCGAGAAAACCGCATGGCGCAGCGCCGCCGGAACAAATTGTTCGCAGGCAAGCACCGCTTGCAGCCCGGCCCGGATCGTCGCCAGATCGCTGCTCTTGGGGATATAACCGGCGGCACCGTAGTCGAGCGCACGTCGGATCATGGCAGGGTCATCGTCGGCCGACACCAGCAACACGGCAACGCTGGGAAACTCGTTGCGCAGCGCCACCAGGCCGAGCAAGCCGTGGTTGCCGGGCATGTGCAGATCGAGCAACACCAGGTCGGTGCCCGGGTACGCCGCCAGCACGGCGCGGGTACCGGCCAGGGTATCGGCTTCGTGCATGATCGCCGTCGGCAGAATGTCGCGTACCGACTGTACCAGCGCCAGGCGAAATAGCGGATGGTCATCGGCGATCAGCAGTTCGGTCATGGACTTTATCCAGCAGCAGCGGCGGGCAGTGCCGTAAACCTACGCCACATTATGCGTGCAGCAAAGCCCGCCGGGTGCGCCGCGGCGGCGACCTGTACTTTGGTCCAATGCCCGCCGTGCCGATCACTGCTAGCGTGATGCAATGACCACACCCATTCGCCGATCGACCAAGCGCCTTGGTCTGAACCTGATCGCCCTCGGCCTCGGCGCCTGTGCGAGTACCCCGCAGCCGTCGATTCCCGCGGCGGCCGATTCGGCGCAGACGATCGGCTTGGCCAGCGCTATTCGCAGAAGCCTGCATCAAGGCGATGACGATTTACTGACTGCCGGATTGGGATTGCCGGGCCTGCGCCAGCCGCTGCCACCAGCGCTGGCGCTGGATGGCGACCCAGCGAGCACCGCATCGGCGCTGCGCCGGCGGGCCTTCTACGCCAACTGGCGGGGGATCGCCGATCTGGCCTCGGGCCACGGCTTGGGGCCTTGGTCGGCCGCCCTGCCGCCGGTGCCGGGAGTGGAGTTCCAAGCATTTGCCCGGCTGCCCGGTCGCCAGCAAACGCAGCGCGTGCTGGCGCAGATCCCGGATGCTTACGATCAGCAACAGCGCTGTTTGGTGGTGGCGGCGGCGTCGGGATCGCGCGGTGTCTACGGCGCTATTGCCGTGGCCGGACCCTGGGCGCTGGCGCGCGGCTGCGCCGTGGTGCATACCGACAAGGGTGCCGGTACCGGCGTGTTTGATCGGAGTCGGGGCGAGGGCGTGGCGCTCGATGGCCGTCGCGCTACCGAGGGTCTGCTGGAGTTCAACCCCGGCACGGCCGCGTCTGCGGCGGCTCCGCGATTGGCCTTCAAGCAGGCGCATGGCGGTGAAAACTCGGAAGCCGATTGGGGTCGGCAGGTCTTGCAGGCGGCGCGTTTCGGCCTGTTGGCGCTGAATCAGGCGTTCCCCAGCGCCCGCCGATTCACCGCTGCCAATACCCGCATCATCGCTGTCGGCATTTCCAATGGCGGTGGCGCGGTTTTGCGGGCGGCCGAGCAGGATGACTCGGGCCTGTTCGATGCCGTGGTCGCGGGGGAGCCCAATATCACCGCGCCGGGCGCGCGTCCGTTGTTCGACTATGTCACCGAAGCGGCCCTGTTCGGGCCTTGCGCGATGGCAGCCGTAGTCGCTGCGCCGACGCTGTTGCCGACGCCAGCGCGCACCGCCAGCGCGCAACTGCGCTGTGCCAGTCTGCACGCCGCTGGCTTGCTGGCGACGGCGGATTTTGCGGAGCAGCCCAAGGCCGCGTTGGCAGAAATGCGTAACAGTGGCTGGAGCGATGACGCGCTGGCGCTGACCGAGCTGAATGTCGCTTTTGATTTATGGCGAGCGATTACCGCGACGTACACGCAGGCCTACGCGCGGGTCGGCGCCGGGCAGCCGGTCTGCGGCTATGGTTTTGCCGTGCTCGATGCCAACGGTAATGCCCGCGCTGCGACCGACGACGAACGTCGCGGGTGGTGGAGCGACGGCAGCGGCATTGCGCCGACCACGGGCATCGGCATCGTCGATGCCTTGGCGACCGGTGCCGACCCGACGTTTGCCGGGTTGTGGTGTGCGCGTGGCCTCTGGCAGGGGACACAAGTGCTGTCGGCGCAAGTGCGGGCCAGCATCGCCGCAACCACCGCGACCGCGCGGCCATTGAGTCCAAACATTTTTGTGCTGCATGGCCGCGACGACGCCATGATCCCGATCGCCTTCAGCAGTCGCCCATACGTGCTCGCCGTGCGCGCCAACGGCATCGCCATCGACTACCAGGAAATCGATCACGCCCAGCACTTCGATGCCTTCCTCGCGCTGCCGGCGATGGCGCACTACCAAGCGACCCTGCCGCATCTCTATCAAACGCTGGATCGCGCCTGGGCAGCGGTGCTGGCTTCCGAATCAAAATCAACATCGAAGCCGTCTCGCTGAGTGCGTGTGGTGCTGAGTGCGTGCGGTGGCGGCGCGGTACTAAGGCGTCGCGCAGAAATAACTTACCCATCTTGCTGGTTCTTTCGTCCGCCTGCGTCGTTGCACAAAGCGTCACATAGTCCGACTATGCTCCACTTTGTGCGCCTTGCAGGCGAACGAAAGTCCGGC
>PEUI01000303.1 GCA_002785585.1 Lysobacterales bacterium CG02_land_8_20_14_3_00_62_12 | reverse complement strand
GGCTACCGGCGGCGGCCAATGATCGCTTGCGCGTGGTCATCCGTGATCGTGAAGTGACGGTCCGTGCGGTCAAGTTTCCGTTCGTCCGCGACGGCCAAGCCTGCGCCGGCATTTGATGCCACGGGACCAAGCGGCTCGGCTACAATTGCCGCCGTTGCAAAGAATTTTTGTTCGCCGTCGTGCCAGCGCGAATACGCTTGCGGTTTTGTTGGCACCAACTTCCCACCCCAGTAGCGAGTTAGTTCATGAACGAAATTCCAGGTGATGTCCGATTTTTGAAGTCCCACGAGTGGGCCCGTCGTGAAGACAACGGCAACGTTACCGTAGGCATCTCCGAGCACGCGCAAGCGCAGTTGGGCGATCTGGTCTACGTGGAATTGCCCAGCGTCGGTGATGCCATTGATGCCGGCAATGCGGCGGCGGTGGTGGAATCGGTCAAGGCGGCGTCGGATGTCTATTCGCCGGTCTCCGGCAGCGTGGTAGCGATCAACGAAGCGCTTGCTGACAACCCGGAAATCATCAATGGCGATGCTTGGGGCGATGGCTGGATTTTTGTCATCAAGCCCAGTGACCCGAGCGAGCTCGATGCGCTGCTTTCCCCTGATGAATACGCCGAGCTGGTTGAAAACGAGGAACATTGATTCCGCGTTAACCCTGTAAGTTCACGCTGGCCGCTTTGCGGCCAGCTTTTTTTGTGGAGCTGTGTCATGCCATTCGTACCGCATACCGAGATTGATGTCGCTGAGATGTTGAAGGTGATCGGTGTTGCCAGCATCGATGATTTGTTCGATGAGATTCCGGCGGCGCTGCAGATTGGTGAACTCGCCGCAGTGCCCGCAGGCATGAACGAGATGGCAGTTTCGCGCTTGCTGCGTGATCGCGCCGCAGCCGATGGCGCGCCACTCTGTTTCGCTGGCGGCGGCGCATACGATCACCACATTCCGGCGGCGGTGTGGGCGATCGCGACCCGGGGTGAGTTCTATACGGCGTATACGCCCTACCAGGCCGAGGCCAGCCAGGGCACCTTGCAACTGATCTACGAGTTTCAAACCGCGATGACGCGGTTGACCGGCATGGCGGTATCGAATGCCTCCATGTATGACGGCGCCAGCGCGCTGGCGGAAGCCGTGCTGATGGCCGAGCGATCGCGCAAGAAAGGCGGCTGCCGTCGCGTGCTGATTCCGAAGAGCGTGCATCCGGCCTATCGCAAGGTGGTGCGCAGTCTGGTCGGAGCCCAGCACATCGAGCTGGTCGAAGTGGACTTTGACGCCGTCACCGGCCACGTTGATATCGCGGCCTTGAAGCAGATGGCGCTGCCCGAGTTCACCGCCTTGGTCATTCCACAGCCCAACTATTTTGGCGTGCTCGAAGCCATCGATGCGCTGACCGACTGGGCGCACGAGCGCGGCGCACTGGTGATCGCCGTGGTCAATCCGATGACCTTGGCGGTACTCAAGGCCCCCGGCCAATGGGGCGGCAACGGTGCCGATATTGCCTGCGGAGACGGCCAGCCGTTGGGTATACCGATGGCATCGGGTGGGCCGTACTTTGGGTTTCTCTGCTGTCGCCAGGAATTGCTGCGCAACTTGCCCGGCAGAATCGTCGGTCGCACTACCGACCTGGATGGCAAACCCGGTTTCGTGTTGACCCTGCAAGCGCGCGAACAACATATCCGCCGCGCCAAGGCGACTTCCAACATCTGCACCAACCAGGGCTTGCTGGTTACCGCTGCCACGCTTTATATGGCGCTGGTGGGTAGCGAAGGATTACGACGGGTCGCCAATGCTTCGGTCGCCAATGCCCGTCTGCTGGCGGCAGCGCTGGGCGCGATTCCAGGCGTGACCGCCCGCTTTACCGGCGTTGGTTTTCACGAGTTGGTAGTGCAACTGCCGAAGCCCGCGCGCCAAGTCATCGAGCGGCTTGCTGAGCAAAATATTTTGCCGGGTATCGCCCTCGGCAGCGACTACGTCGGTTGCGAGAACGCTTTGCTGGTGTGCGCCACCGAAGCCCGCAGCGAAAAGGATATCGAGCGCTACGCAGCGGCACTGCGGGTTTGCCTTGCCGAGTAATTTGCGCTGCCGATGCACAAGCGTTGCTGAAAAATACGTGTGGGTTCGGCTCGAAATCTTGCTCGTTCAGATGGCACCTTCGGACATCGACGCCGAAGCTGATTTTCTCTAGATCAACAAATCAGTTGACAGTCAACGCGGCACGAACTAATTTTGCGCCGAACGTGGACATCACCTAGCAGAGTTTTCGTTTCATGCACAAGCAGCAGACCTCCATCACCGCAAAAAAATCGTCGATTCCGGGATCGCTGTCGCTGCTCCGTCGCTGCATGTTTACCGTTGCAAATCGGTTCCTCTTGATCACTGCTGGTCACAGTGATTCCTGATTTTTCAAAATCGCGTCCGTCTCTAAAGGCAGTGGGCGGACGTGCGGTGTGCAAGTTTTTTCACCGGGCAATAACTGCCAACCACAACAGGAGTACATAACATGAAAGCAGCAACCACCAAGAAAGTCGTAGCAAAGAAAGTCGCGAAGAAAGTTGTAGCGAAGAAAGCCACCACGGTGAAAGCAGCGGCCAAGCCGGCCGCCAAGAAAGCGGCCGCCAAGAAGGCTCCCGCGAAGAAGCCAGCTGCCAAGAAGGCCGCTGCCAAGAAGCCAGCCGCCAAGAAGCCAGCCGCCAAGAAAGTGCCGGCCAAAAAGGCTGCCACCAAGAAGGCAGTAGCCAAGAAAGCACCCGCCAAGAAAGCGGCTGCCAAGAAAGCGCCAGCCAAGAAGAAGTAATTGTTGTAACTGATCCAGTGGGTCATCTGGATCTGAGACCACCGCATGGCTGCCCGGCGTGCGGTGGTTTTTTTTTGCCGTGATCGGGGCGGGGATCCGCTCTGCTCCACTCCGATTCGATTCGATTAGCGCTGGCCTAGCCGGTCGATCTCGATCAAAGCATCGCCAATAGCGGCGCGATTTGGTGTTGCCGATGCAGTCTGGCGGCAACCCGACCGAGGGCGTCGGCGAGTTGTGCTGGCTGCTCCGCCATGATCGTGGCGTGGCCGACTTTGCGGCCATCGCGAGCCGCTTTGCCGTAGTCGTGAAAGTAGCCACGCGGTTCACTGAGTACCGCGCCCCGGTCCGGCAAGTTGCCTACCCAATTCAGCATGGCGGCGACGCCGTGCATGGCCGTGCTACCGAGCGGCAACCCGGTGACCGCGCGCAAGTGATTGGCAAACTGGCTGCAATCGGCGGCTTCGATCGTCCAGTGTCCGGAGTTGTGCACGCGCGGTGCCATTTCATTGGCGAGAAGCTGACCCTGGCAATCGAACAACTCGAGCGCAAGCACGCCGACGTAGTCCAACTGCTCCGCGAGCCGATGCACGGCGGCCACCGCCAGCGCCGCCACTTCGGTCTGCTCAGGCGCGGGCGCCAGACTGGCCGAGAGCACGCCGTCTTGATGCCAATTCTGAGCGAGTGGATAGCTTCGGAGTTCGCCGTTCTGGGCACGCACCGCAATCACCGAGAGCTCCCGGTCAAAGCACACGAAGGCTTCCAGAATCAGTGGCGCGCCGCCGATTGCCGACCAGGCGGCAGCGATGTCAGAGGTCGCGCGCAGTCGATATTGACCCTTGCCGTCATAACCCAGGCGTCGGGTTTTCAGGATGCAGGGGAAACCGATTTCGGCGCAGGCGGCGATGAGATCGGCGTGGCTGTCCACGGTGCGGAACGCCGGTGTCGCCAATCCCAGGCTGGCGAATAACTGTTTTTCTGCGAGTCGATCCTGGGTCAGGGCGAGCGCGTTGGGATTGGGAAATACCGGACAGCGTTCGGCCAACCAGTGCGCCGATTGCGCGGGTACGTTTTCGAAATCAAAGGTGACCACATCGACCGAATCGGCAAACCGTTCGAGTGCCGCGCGATCGTGGTAGTCGGCGACCGTGAGTGGGGCACATTGTCCGGCGCAGGCATCGGCACTGACATCCAGCACTCGAAATCGCAGTCCGAGTGGCGCTCCTGCCAGGGCTAGCATGCGTGCCAACTGGCCACCACCGAGAATGCCCACCGTGGTCATGTCGATCTCGGATCGGGATGCGCCAGGACCTGTTCGGTTTGCTGGCGGCGATAAGCCGCGAGTGCCAGACCGATCGCTGGATCGTGCAGCGCCAGAATCGCCGCCGCCAGCAAGGCGGCGTTGATCGCGCCGGCCGTGCCGATGGCCAGTGTCGCGACCGGAATACCCGCGGGCATCTGCACGATTGACAACAACGAGTCGATACCGTTGAGCACGCGCGATTGAATCGGCACGCCGAGGATTGGCAGCGATGTTTTTGCGGCCAGCATGCCGGGCAGATGGGCGGCACCGCCGGCGCCGGCGATGATGACTTGCAGACCGCGGTCGGTGGCGGTTTCGGCGTAGCGATAGAGCAGGTCCGGCGTGCGGTGGGCCGAGACCACCCGCGTCTCCTGTGCAATGCCGAGTTGTTCGAGGGTTTCCGAGCACGACTTCAGCGTGTCCCAGTCCGAGCGCGACCCCATGACCACGCCCACTTTGATGATCGATGATGCTGACATTGGATTCCCGTAGTTTGCGTAGCGTCGAAGCGATGGCGTCGCTGGTATCTTAGCGGCTTGGCCCGAGCGGCCTCCACTGGCCAGGAACCAAGATGAGTCTCGATCCCCGCTTTCTCAGCATTCTGTGTTGTCCGGTCAGCAAGCGGCAGTTGCTGCTGTTGGGCGCGGCACGGATCAAATTTCTCAACCAGCAGATCAGCGCCGGTACGGTGCAGCGCGTCGATGGGACAGCGGTCAGCGAAGCTGTGCGCGAGGGACTGATCACCGATGACGGCAAAGTGATCTACCGCATCGACGATGGGATTCCGGTGCTGTTGGCCGAACAAGCGATCGGGACCACCCAGTTTCAAGACTTTCCGGCATGACCGAACCGGTGGCTCCGGCGGCTGCAGTGGTGCTGAGCGATGTGGCGCGCGCCCTCGAAGAAGACCTCGGCGCCATCGATCTGACCGCGCAACTGCTGCCGGCTTGGGCCGAAGCCAGCGCCCAGATTATCGTTCGCGAAGCCGCGGTGCTGTGTGGCAGCGATTGGGCCGCTGCGGCTTTTCATAGCCTGGACCCAGAACTTCAAATGCACTGGCACTACCGCGATGGCGATCGGCTGGTGGCGAATTGTTGTGTGCTGGACCTGTGCGGCAAGGTCCGCGCCATCGTCAGTGCCGAACGCACCGCCCTCAACTTTTTGCAGACGCTCTCGGCGACCGCGACCGTGGCCCGGCGCTATGCCGATGCCGTGGTCGGCACCGGCACGCGCGTGCTGGACACCCGCAAGACCCTGCCCGGTCTCCGCGCCGCGCAAAAATATGCGGTGCGCTGCGGTGGCGCGAGCAATCATCGCCTCGGCCTTTACGATGCGGTGCTGATCAAGGAAAACCACATTCGCG
>PEUI01000064.1:5771-5949 GCA_002785585.1 Lysobacterales bacterium CG02_land_8_20_14_3_00_62_12 | reverse complement strand
ATCGTGCAGGCTGAATTGGCGTGGTGGTTGCGCAAGTCGCCAGCAGTCATTCGCGCCGAGACTGGCCAGATCCTGCACGCCCTGGTGGAACATCCGTCGGTGCGCCTACAAAATCCCGACGCATTTGAGGCCGCGTTGCGGCACTTCGATGGCGGCGGTGACTTCGCCGATGGTTTGG
>PEUI01000064.1:511-5760 GCA_002785585.1 Lysobacterales bacterium CG02_land_8_20_14_3_00_62_12 | reverse complement strand
GCGCAACGCGTCAACGCCATCCTCACCACCTTTGACCGAAAGCTTTCCAGGCTCCGAGGCGCCCAATTACTCGCCGCCAAGTGAGCGCAGCAAGGGTCAAGTTCGGTCGCGTGCCTAACCCGCTGCCGGGCTCTGGCAATTGCAAATCAGCGATCACGCCCCGGGGACCTGAGTGTACTGCGTGCCTTCAGCCTGATCCTGCGGCCAGTGCTGTGCGATCTGTGCGCGCCCGAGCTGTTGCTGGCCGATGGCTTCGAGTAAGCCAAAAGCACCCACGACGCAGCCTGCAGGATGCGAAACACCGTATGGCGTGCAGCAGCTTGCTGCCGCTGTTCTGATTACGGATAGCGCTGAGCAGTACCTGCAGACAATAACCTTTCCAGTGCACTCAACCGCGTTCGCCGCGACCGATGGCGAGCATGCGTTGCAGGGCGCGGCGCGCTGGGTTGGCGATGGTTTCTGGCACGCTGACTTGGTGGCGCAGATCGCGCAGGCAGGCGTAGATTTTTGGCAGGGTGATGCGCTGCATGTGCGGGCACAGCTTGCAGGGCTTGATGAACTCGATGGCGGGGAATTGCGCGCGCAGGTTGTCGGCCATCGAGCACTCGGTGATCAGCGCCACCCGGCTCGGTTGCTCGCGCGCCAGCCACTGGCTCATGGCGCTGGTGGAGCCGACGAAATCGACTTCTGCCAGTACCGCCGGCGAGCATTCGGGATGCGCCACCAGTTTCGCCTGAAATTGTTCGCGCGCGTGCCGCGCCTGTTGCACGGTGAACTGTTCGTGGACTTCGCAGCGACCGGCCCAGAGCAGCAACTCCACATTGGTCTGGCTGGCGACGTAAGCCCCCAGATATTGATCGGGCAGGAAGATCACTTGCGGTGTGCCCATCGCTGCCACCACTTGCACCGCGTTGGCCGAGGTGCAGCAGGCGTCCGACTCGGCTTTGACCGCGGCGCTGGTGTTGACGTAGCTGACCACCGGCACGCCCGGATGCTTGGCGCGCAAGCCGCGCACGTCTTCGGCGGTGATCGACGCGGCCAGCGAACAGCCGGCTTCCAGGTCGGGGATCAGCACGGTTTTTCCCGGCGCCAGAATCTTGGCGGTCTCGGCCATGAAGTGCACGCCGCACAGGACGATCAGATCGGCGTCGCAATCGGCGGCGGCCTGCGCCAGCGCGAACGAGTCGCCGGTGACATCGGCGACGCCGTGAAAGATTTCCGGCGCTTGATAGCTGTGCGCCATGATCCGCGCGCCGCGTTGCCGCTTGAGCTGGTTGATCGCGTCGATCCACGGCAGTTGCAGTGGCCAGTCCAGGCACACCGCCTGGCCCTCCAGCTTGCGCATCAGTTCGGCATATTTGCTTTCGAGGCCGGGATGCCAGTTGGGTACTGGGTGTGGGTTGCTTTCGAGTAGGGGATTCATTGCCGCGATTATCACCGATCCATCGCGGCGATGGCATTGCTTCAAATCAAGCCGCCGCTTGCGAGGCGCTGGCCGCGCGCTTTGCGGCAATCGTATTCAGCTCGGCAATGCGCGTGCGTCGGCCCGGCGGCGGGTTCCACTGCCAGCGTGGTCAGCCGATAGAGCCAAGGCTCTAGCGGCATCGGGCTATCTGGATGCCAGCCCTTGCCATCGCCGGAAACTTGAGCCATGAACGCGACTTCCCTGCACGGCCTGTACGACGCGCGCTTCGAGCACGATAGCTGTGGCTTTGGGCTGATCGTCAATCTGGACAACCTGGCGTCGCGGGCGCTGGTCGATGCCGCGCTGCTGGCATTGGAACGGATGGCGCATCGCGGCGCGGTCGGTGCCGATGGCAAGACCGGTGACGGCTGCGGCATTTTGCTGCAACGGCCGGAAGCCTTTCTACGTCGCGTCGCCGAGCAAGCCGGCATCCGTCTCGGCACCGTGTTTGCGGCCGGCAACGTATTTCTGCCGCATGATCCGAGCGCTGCGGCTGACGCCCGCCGGTTATTGAGCGAAGAACTGGCGCGGGTTGAAGTGCATACGGCGGGCTGGCGCTTGCTGCCGGTCAATCGTGACGTTTGTGGCGAACGCGCCTTGCAGTCGATTCCACACATGGAGCAATTGTTTGTGGTGCCGGCGGCGGCAATGGATCAGGCCAGTTTTCAGCGCGCCTTGTTTCTGGCGCGGCGCCGCGCCGAGCAGCGTCTGCACGAGCTGGCAGATTTCTATGTGGTGAGTTTGTCGGCGCACGCCATCGGCTACAAGGCGATGGTGTTGCCAGCGGCGCTGCGGACGTTTTATCCGGACCTGGCTGACCCGCAATGCAGCGCGGCGTTTGCCACTTTTCATCAGCGCTTTTCGACCAACACCTCGCCGCAATGGCGGTTGGCGCAGCCGTTTCGCTTGCTCGCGCATAACGGCGAAATCAACACCATCGAAGGCAACCGGCATTGGGCCGAAGCGCGCGCCGCCAAATGGCGCAGCCCGGCGATCGATTTGCGCGAACTCAAGCCACTGGTATCGCTGACCGGTTCGGATTCGATGAGTCTGGACAATATGCTGGAAGTGCTGCTGGCCGGTGGCCTGGATCTGTTGCACGCGATGCGCATCCTGATCCCGCCGGCGACCAGCCAGTTGGCCGCGCGCGATCCGGAGCTGGCGGCGTTCTACGACTACTACGCGCTGTCGGTCGATCCCTGGGATGGTCCGGCCGGCATCGTGCTTTGCGATGGCCGCTACGCCGCCTGCACCGCCGACCGCAATGGCCTGCGCCCGGCGCGCTGGCTGCTGAGCCGGGACCGCCATCTGGTGATCGCCTCGGAGACCGGCGTTTACGACATCGATCCGGCCGATATCGTCGCCAAAGGCAAGCTCGGTCCCGGCGAAATGATCGCGGTCGATCTGTATAGCGGCGCCTTGCTGGACTCCCCCGCCATCGACGATATCAATCGTCAGCGCGCGCCATTTCAGCGCTGGTTGAAGCGCGGCATGCAATACCTGATCTCGGATCTGATCGACCCGGCACTGGCCGCCGAACCGTTTGACCCGGCCACCCTGCGGCGCTTCCAGAAGCTGTTTCAATTGACCCGCGAAGAACGCGAAGACGTGCTGCGGGTGCTGGCGGAAACCGAACAGGAAGCCATCGGCTCGATGGGCGACGACACCCCGCTGGCGGTGTTGTCGCAGCAGACCCGCTCGCTCTACGACTATTTTCGGCAGGCCTTTGCCCAGGTCACCAATCCGCCGATCGATCCCCTGCGCGAACAGTGCGTGATGTCGCTCGCCACCCAGATCGGCCGCGAGGGCAATGTCTTTGAATTGAGTCCGGACAACGCCCGGCAAGTGATGTTGAACTCACCGATCCTGTCGCAACGCAAATTGCGGCAACTGTTGGCGATGCCAGCGTTTGCCCAGGCGCACCAACGCTTTGATCTCTACTTCGACCCCGCCACCGGCATGGCCGCGGCTTTGGTCGCGCTGACGCAAGCGGTCGAAGCGGCGGTTCGCGCCGGTACCGTGATCGTGTTGTTGTCCGATTTCCATCCGCAGCATGGACGCCTGCCATTGCACGCCTTGCTGGCCACCGGCGCGGTACACCAACACCTGATCCGGGCGGGCCTGCGTTGCGAATGCAATCTGATTGTCGAGACCGGCACCGCCCGCGACGCGCATCATTTTGCCTGCCTGATCGGCTATGGCGCGACCGCGGTGTATCCGTATCTAGCCTACCAGACCTTGCTTGAGCTCAATCGCCAGCAAGTGGTCAAAGCCAAACGTAGCGGCGAACGCACCGAACTTGGCCGCAGTTATCGGCGGGCCATCAAAAAAGGGCTGCTGAAGATCATTTCCAAGATGGGCATCGCCACCATCGGCAGTTATCGGGGGGCGCGGCTGTTCGAGATCATCGGCTTGCAAGCCGAAGTGGTGGACCAGTGTTTTGCCCACACCACCAGCCGCATCGGCGGCGCCGGTTGGGCCGAACTGACCCAAGATGCCGAAGCGCTGCACGCCGCTGCTTTCGATGAGGCGATCGGCATCCAAGCCGGCGGCTTGCTCAAGTTTCGCCACGGCGGCGAGTACCACATGTTCAACCCAGACGTGGTGCAGGCGCTGCAACGCGCGGTGCTGACCGGCGATTACGCCGACTACCAGATTTACGCGCGGCAGGTGAATCAACGTCCGCCATCGACCCTGCGCGATCTGCTGGCGCTGGTTCCCGCAGCGACGCCGTTGGCGTTGACCGAAGTCGAGTCGATCGACGCGCTGCTGCCGCGCTTCGACTCGGCCGGCATGTCGCTGGGAGCCATTTCGCCGGAGGCGCACGAAGCTCTGGCGATCGCCATGAATCGTCTCGGCGGGCGCTCCAATTCTGGCGAAGGCGGCGAAGACCCGGCGCGCTATGGCACCGAGAAAAGTTCCAGGATCAAGCAGGTTGCCTCCGGCCGCTTCGGCGTAACCGCCGACTATCTGATCAACGCCGAAGTGTTGCAGATCAAAGTATCGCAAGGCGCCAAGCCGGGCGAGGGCGGCCAGTTGCCGGGACACAAGGTCAACGAATTGATCGCGCAGTTGCGCTATGCCCGGCCCGGCATTGGCCTGATTTCACCACCGCCGCACCACGATATTTACTCGATCGAGGACTTGGCCGAACTCATTTTCGATCTGAAAGAGGTCAATCCGCAGGCGCTGGTTTCGGTGAAACTGGTGGCGCACGCCGGCGTTGGCACGGTGGCTGCGGGCGTGGTCAAGGCCTACGCCGATTTGATCACCATCTCCGGCTACGACGGCGGCACCGGCGCGAGCCCCATTTCATCGATCAAGTACGCGGGCACGCCGTGGGAAATGGGCTTGGCCGAAACCCAGCAAACCCTGCGCCGCAACGATCTGCGCGGCAAGGTGCGCTTGCAGGTCGATGGTGGCCTGAAGACCGGGTTGGACGTAATCAAGGCGGCCATCCTCGGCGCCGACAGTTTTGGTTTTGGCACCGGGCCGATGATCGCGCTGGGATGCAAATACCTGCGGATCTGTCATCTCAACAATTGCGCCACCGGCATCGCCACCCAGGACGAACGGCTACGCGAACATCACTTCACCGGACTGCCCGAGCGGGTGATGAATTACTTCCGTTTTGTGGCGATGGAAACCCGCGAATGGCTGGCGCTGCTCGGCGTTCGTTCACTCGATGAACTGATTGGTCGGAGCGACCTGCTAGCGCCGCTGGCAGGCCTCGGCGCCCGCCAGCACGGGCTTGATCTGCGGCCGCTGCTGGCGATCGATGGCG
>PEUI01000064.1:0-466 GCA_002785585.1 Lysobacterales bacterium CG02_land_8_20_14_3_00_62_12 | reverse complement strand
CAGACGGCGATCGCCGGCAAACTGGGTGGCGAGTTCGCCTACGCGATCCACAATGCGGATCGCGCCATCGGCGCGCGCGTGTCCGGCCTGATCGCCCGCCAGCACGGCAATCACGGCATGCGAGAGCAGGCGCTGACGGTGCGTTTTCAGGGCGCTTGTGGACAAAGTTTCGGTGCTTTCAACGTCGGCGGTTTGCATCTGCATCTGCAGGGCGACGCCAATGACTATGTCGGCAAGGGCATGGCCGATGGCAAAATCGTGATCGTGCCGCCAGCGACGGCGCGCTATCCCGCCTGCGAGACGCCGATCATGGGTAACACCTGCCTGTATGGCGCCACCGGTGGCGAATTGTTTGCCGCCGGGCGCGCTGGTGAACGCTTCGCCGTGCGCAATTCTGGTGCCACTGCGGTCGTCGAAGGCGTCGGCGATCACTGCTGCGAATACATGACCGGCGGCATCGTCGTCG
>PEUI01000074.1 GCA_002785585.1 Lysobacterales bacterium CG02_land_8_20_14_3_00_62_12 | reverse complement strand
TGCAAGGCGCACAAAGGGGAGCATAGTCGGACTATGTGACGCTTTGTGCAACGACGCAGGCGGGCGAAAGAACCAGCAAGGTGGGCAAGTTATTTCTGCGCGACGCCTTAGGCCGCCGTTTCCAGGTTTTGGGTGGCTTGGACGAGTGCCCGGGCGCTTGGCTATTTGTCGTCGGGCGGGCCACGGCGGCGACCGCCCGGGTTCGACCCTTGCCGCACCTCAGCCGCGTGCGCCGGCCTGCGCCAATTGCGCCAGCCGCCGCAGCGCTACCGATACCGTCGGGTAGTCCATCACCACTTGACTGCGCATGTCGCTGATCATGCCGAGCGTGAACTTGAGCGCGGTATCGTCGCGATTCATCCACGCCGCCACCAGCGCCTTGCCGTCGGCGCCGCCGCCCTTGGCCAGCACTTGCGCCGTCAGCGTGCGTTGTTGCGCAAACAGTTCATCGCGCGACACCCCGCGTGCCAACGCGTGCCAGCGGCCTTCCACCGGCAGATCCTCGATTCGGCCCATCAGCCAGTTCAGTGAAAGCGACTCGCCCAGCCCGAAATACACTTCGGCGGCGCGGCGAATCGGCACCTTCTGTTCGATGGCGACTTCGATGATGTCGAACGCGGAAGCGAGCAACGGCAATGTGCAGAGCTTCTCCGCCAATGCGGCCGGAAATCCCGCGCTGATCCATTGCTGACGATCACTGTCGGCCTGGGTTCGTTCGGCGTCGCCGAGCACCTCGATCAAGTGCTGTCGCAACTCTTCCACCGGCTTGAAATAGCGCGTCATCGCCGCGGCAATATCCAGTTTGGCGTCGCGCAGATTCAGCAGCCAACGGGTCAGATGGCGAATCAGATTCCACACCTTGAGCAATGCATCGATTTGCAAGTCGCCATGAACGACACCGTCCAGCTCTTCGATCGCCGACCACAACGAACGCGTATCCAGCACTTCGCGCGCGATCGAGTAGGCCTTGGCGATTTGTCCGGGCGACTCACCGGTGTCTTCCTGCATGCGCATGACAAAGGTCGCGCCCATCCGGTTGACCGTTGAATTGGTGACCTGGGTGGCGATGATTTCCCGGCGCAGCCGATGGCGCTGCATGTGGCCGAGATATTTTTCCTGCAAGGGTTTGGGGAAATAGCGCACCAGTTCTTTGGCCAGATACGGATCCTCGGGCACATCCGAATCCAGCATTTGGTTGAACAACACGATTTTTGCGTATGACAGCAGTACGCACAGCTCGGGCCGGGTCAGGCCAAGGCCGCGCGCCCGCCGATCCGAGAACTCGGCATCGCTGGGCAGAAACTCCAAGCCGCGATCCAGCAGATTGGCGGCTTCCAGCGTGCGAATGAAATGCTGCTTGGAACCCAGGCGCTTGACGCTCATCCGCTCCATCACGCTGATCGCCTGGTTTTGCAGGCGGTTGTCGCGAAGCACCAGATCGCCCACCTCGGCGGTCATTGAGACCAGCAGCGTATTGCGCTCCGCCACGCTGAGTTCACCGCGCGCAACGGCATCGTTGAGCAGAATCTTGATATTGACTTCGTGGTCGGAGGTATCGACGCCGGCCGAGTTGTCGATGAAATCGGTATTCAGCAATACGCCGGCAAACGCCGCCTCGACGCGACCCTTTTGGGTCATGCCCAAGTTGCCGCCCTCGCCGATAATCTTGCAGCGCAACTCGCCCCCATTGACCCGGATGGCATTGTTCGCACGATCACCACAGTCGGCGTGGGTTTCGGTAACGGCCTTCACATAGGTGCCGATGCCACCATTCCAGAGCAGATCGACCGGCGCCCGCAAGACCGCAATCATCAACTCATTCGGGCTCAACGTCGCCGCCGTACTGGCGATGCCGAGCGCCGCCCGGGCCGCCGGTGAAACCTCAATCGCCTTGGCCGAACGCGGATAAATGCCGCCGCCAGCGCTGATCAGCGTCTGGTCGTAGTCCGCCCAGCTGGAACGCGGCAACGCGAACAAGCGCTGGCGCTCGCGCAAACTGGCGGCGGCGTTGGGACTCGGGTCGATAAAGATATGCCGGTGATCAAACGCCGCCAGCAACTGGTTGTGCGCGCTCAACAACATGCCATTGCCGAACACGTCGCCGGACATATCGCCGATACCGACGCAGGTGAAGTTCTGCTTCTGGCAATCCCGCCCGAGCGCACGAAAATGACGCTTGACCGATTCCCAGGCACCCTTCGCGGTGATCCCCATGACCTTGTGGTCGTAGCCTTGCGAACCGCCGGAAGCAAATGCATCGCCGAGCCAGAAGCCGTGCGCCGCCGACACCGAATTGGCGATATCGGAAAACGTGGCCGTGCCTTTGTCGGCCGCCACCACCAGATACGGGTCATCGGCGTCGAGCCGCAGCACACGCTCGGGATGCGTCACCTTGCCTTCGACCAGGTTATCGGTCAGATCGAGCAGCGCATTGACAAAAATTCGGTAGCAAGCGATGCCTTCTGCCAATTGCGCGTCACGATCCGCTCCCAGCGGTGGCCGCTTGACGAAAAATCCGCCTTTGGAACCGACCGGCACGATGACCGTGTTTTTGACCATTTGCGCTTTGCACAAACCCAACACCTCGGTGCGGAAGTCCTCGCGCCGATCCGACCAGCGCAGACCGCCGCGAGCGACCGGCCCAAACCGCAAATGCACCCCTTCGACGCGCGGGCTATAGACGAATATCTCTCGATACGGACGCGGCTTGGGCAAGTCCGGCACCCGCGCCGAATCCAGCTTGAAGCTGATGCAGTCCTTTTCCTGACCGGCACCGGCTTGAAAATAGTTGCTGCGCAAAGTGGCGCGAATCACCGCCAGGAAGCTGCGCAAAATGCGGTCATCGTCAAGACTGCTGACGCGGTCGAGCAGACCCTTGAGCAATTTTTCGCAGGCTTGCCACTGGTCGTCGCGGCCGCCGTGGAACGACTCCAGCAACCGCTTGGCCTGGGCCGGATCGATCGCGGCATGATCCGCCGCCGCCAAAATGGAGAACGCATTTTCGATGCGGGCGATCGCCGCCTTCGCCACCGCTGCGGTCTCCCGATCGGGATCAAAGCGGACCTCGAACAGTTCGACCAACAGCCGCGCCACCAGGGGATAGCGATTGAGCGCCTCTTCCATGTAGACCTGTGAAAACGGCACGCCGGTTTGCAGCAGGTATTTGCAATAGCTGCGCAGCATGCTGACCTGGCGCCAATCCAGGCCGACACCAAGAATCAACCGATTGAAGCTGTCGCTTTCCGCCTGTTGCCGCCAGATATGCTCGAACGCCGACTGGAAAGCCTCGCGCACCTGCTCGGGATCGGCCACCGCAACCGTCAGCGCCTGGACCTCGAAATCCTGGATAAAAATTCGGCTGGTGGCGGTCAGGGTTAGTTCATAGGGCAGTTCCGAGAGCACCCGCAGGCCCATGTTTTCCATGATCGGCAAGACTTCCGACAACGCAATCGGCGCGGCGTAGCGGAACAATTTGAAATACAGCTTGCCGCCTGCGTCGTGCGGCTGGCGATACAAGTTGACGCGAATGCCGTCGGCGCCTTGCAGCGACGCGGCCATTTCGACATCGGCCGCCGCCACCTCGGCACCGGCGTGATCGATGTAGCCATTGGGCAAAGCGCGGCCGAACTTGCTGGCCAATTTGAAACCCTGTTCTTCGCCGTGACGCTTGATCAACAGATCGCGCAGCTCGTCGTAGCGATTGCGCACAATCTGCACAATCGACGCTTCCAGCGCCGCTGGGTCAAAGCTCGTCAATTGTCCGGAACGCGGTCGGATAATCAGGTGCAGGCGGGCCAGCGCTTCGTCGCCGATATGCACATTGGAATCGAGCCGTTCGCCATTGAGCGAGTGCATCATCGCCGTCTCGATGCGTTCGCGAATTTCCTGGTTGAAGCGATCTCGTGGCAGAAACACCAGGCAGGAAAAAAACCGTCCGTACAAGTCGCGACGCACAAATACCCGGGTACGTTGGCGTTGCTGCAGCGCGAGCACCGCAATGCTGGTCTGAAACAGTGCTTCGATCGGCGCCTGCAACAATTCGTCGCGCGGCATGGTTTCCAGAATATGCCGCAGCGCCTTGCCACTGTGGCCGGCCGGCTTGAGTCCAGAATCCTCGATCAACTTCTCATATTTTTTGCGCAGCAGCGGCACCATCCACGGGCGCGCGGTATACGCCGATGAAGTGAACAGACCGAGAAAACGCTGCTCACCCACCGCCTTGCCATTGGCATCGAAGCGCAGCACGCCGAGGTAATCCATGTAGCCGGGGCGATGCACCAACGAACGGGCATTGGTCTTGGTGATGATCAGCGCACGTTCGGCCACATCACCGGAAACTTTGTAAGCGCCCAAGGATTTTAGCGGCCTCGGCTTGGACTCGGCGTCGCGCGAAATACCCAATCCCGACCCCGCCACCGCGCGCAACAATTCCTGGCCATCGACCACCACCGCCTGATACTCGCGATAACCCAGTATCGTGAAATGATCCTCGGCCACCCAACGCAGAAACGCCTGCAATTCCAGGCGCGCATCGGCTTCGCTCGGCAAGGCGCGCGCCGGCATCGCGTCGGCAATTTGCAACAGCCGATCCCGCATGTTCTGCCAATCGCTAACCGCCGCGCGCACATGCCGCAGCGCCTGCGCGACTGCTTGTGCGATCCGCTCCAGTTCTTCCGGCTCGGCACGTCGGTCCACTTCGAAATGCATGATCGACTCGAGCTTGCCGCGACTCCCGGCCGCGCCTTCCTCGGCGATGGACAGCAGGTTTCCACCGGCATCGCGCTCGATCATCAACACCGGATGCACCACGGCGTGCACCAGATTCCCGCACGAAGCAATCGCCATGCTCACCGAGTCCACCAGGAACGGCATGTCGTCGGTCACGATCTCGACGATGGTGTGGGTGGTGCCCCAATCGGCGCCGGTCGCGCCCGGATTGAACACGCGCAGCGCCGCCGCGTCGGGTTTGCGCAGGTTGATGAAATCCGCCAAGCCACCAAGCAAGCCGACCCAAGCAGTGGCCGCCCGGGTGGCCAAATCTTCTTCCGGTATCCGCCGAAAAAACTGCCTGGCCAAAGGTTCGGCGAGTCGAAATCGCGCCGACCCCATGGCTGCCTGCAATTGCGCAAGCAAGCCATGCACGGCCGGGCTGGGTTCGGTGGACTGGATAGACATGAGCGACTCCGAGGGCGGCAATGACAAGAATAAAACAGCGAAAGCATAGCGGCTGGCGCGGCCTAGCCGCCAGCTTGACACCTCGGCGCGAACCATAAAGCGCCTTATTCCAGCCCCCGCATCCCCAACGCCTTCGCTGCCGCCATCAACCGGGCGTCGAACGCCGCGAAGCGGAAATCCACGCCGGGGAGGGCTTGCCAGACCGCTTGCGCCGCTGCCAGGTGGACGCTGTCGTAGCCGCGCAGGCCGAAGCGCTGGGCAAGCTCGCCGGCGCGGCGGATGTGGGTTTCGTTCGGGGGGATG
>PEUI01000232.1:19336-19773 GCA_002785585.1 Lysobacterales bacterium CG02_land_8_20_14_3_00_62_12 | reverse complement strand
CTGGCAAAAAGAAGCCCCGGTCGTTGCCAACCGGGGCTGCTTGAATGGCTTGAATCGACTAGGCAACCGACGGCTACACGGCTGATTACACAGCAGGCTGAGCGGCCGGTGACAGGGTCGATTAATGCGTCGATTAAACCGCTTGCACGGCATCCGCTTGCAGGCCCTTCGGGCCCTTGACGACGACGAAGCTCACTTTCTGGCCTTCCTGCAACGACTTGAAGCCATTGCCTTGGATGGCGCGGAAGTGCACGAACAAATCAGCGCCGCTTTCCGGGGTGATGAAACCAAAACCCTTGGCGTCGTTGAACCATTTGACAGTACCAGTTTGACGATCCGACATGACTAACTCCTTGAAACGTTTTGAGGTATCGCGGCCGGAATGGTTCCGTGCCGAG
This sequence comes from Lysobacterales bacterium CG02_land_8_20_14_3_00_62_12, assembly GCA_002785585.1. Taxonomy (GTDB): domain Bacteria; phylum Pseudomonadota; class Gammaproteobacteria; order Xanthomonadales; family Ahniellaceae; genus 0-14-3-00-62-12. Next base: position 19,375 of record PEUI01000232.1, on the reverse strand, counting down.
TCTGAAGTTGCAGGGAGCAGCAAGATAAGCGATCAGCGG
>PEUI01000232.1:13011-19320 GCA_002785585.1 Lysobacterales bacterium CG02_land_8_20_14_3_00_62_12 | reverse complement strand
TGCTAGTTTTCGCCCCCATGCTACGCACCCTTTATGTCAAAGACTTCGCCATTATCGAGCGCGCGGAAGTCAGCTTTGAAGCCGCGATGACCGTGCTCACCGGCGAGACCGGCGCTGGCAAATCGCTGTTGGTCGACGCCTTGCTGATGCTCGCGGGCGCCCGTGCCGATGCCGGCGTGGTGCGTCATGGCGCCGAACGCGCAGAGTTGTCCGCCGATTTCGATCTGACCGCGGTACCGAGCGCTAGGGCCTGGTTGCGCGAACGCGAGCTCGACGATGATTCGGCCCTGCGCCTGCGCCGGGTGATCCGCGTGGACGGCAGCTCTCGCGCTTACATCAACGATTCGCCGGTGGCACTGGCGCTACTGCGTGAAGCCGCTGCCTGGTTGGTCGAGATTCATGGCCAGCACGAGCACCAAGCGTTGTTGACCAGACGTCATCAACGCGAGCTGCTCGATGCTTTCGGCAAGCACTCAGGCGCGTTGACCCGGATTGCCGAGTTGGCGACTCGCTACCACCAGTTGCAGAGCGAAATCGAATCGCTGAATGCGGGTGCCGGCAGTGATCCAGAACGCCGGGAGTTCTTGCGGTTTCAACTGACCGAGCTTACGCAACAGGCGCTGCCGGCCGCCGACTATGCCGAATTGCTCGCCCGGCACCGCCGCTTGGCCAACGCCAGCACCTTGCTTGAGGGTGCCCAGCAGCTCTGCACCAGCCTCGATGGCGGAGCCGATGCGGCGCTCTCGGCACGTCTCGCGCGATTGGCCGGTGAAGCCGACCGACTCTCGACGCTGGACCCGGCACTCGGCAATGTCAGCGCCCTGCTCGATGCCGCGCATATCCAGATCAGCGAAGCGGTCGGCGAATTGGAACACTACCTGAGCAAGGCCGATCTGGAACCCGAGCAATACGCGCAGATCGATGCGCAGATCGCGCGCTTGCACGATCTCGGCCGCAAACACCGGGTGCCACCCGCAGAGTTGGCCGCGAAAGCCGAGCACTTGAACGAAGAATTGGAACGTACCGAGCACGCCGAGCTTCGGCGCGAACAGTTGGTGGATACACAAAAGCAGGTATTGATTGAATACCAGCAAGCGGCTCACGACTTGAGCCAGCAGCGCGCCGCCAGTGCCGCCCGCTTGGCCACTGCGGTCACTGCCCTGCTCGGCGAACTTTCGATCGCCGGGGCTTTCTCGGTCCAGCTTGAAGCCAGCGGCGAGGCCGTGCGCGGCGAAGGGCTCGACGAGATCGAGTTCTTGCTCAGCCCGAATCCAGGCCAGCCGGCGCGGCCGTTGCGGAAGATTGCTTCCGGCGGTGAACTCGCGCGCGTGGCGCTGGCGATCGAGGTCGCCGCTGTCGGCAGCGACGACGTGCCGGTGATGGTGTTCGATGAAGTCGATTCCGGCATCGGCGGCGCTACCGCCGAAGTCGTTGGCCGCAAATTGCGCGAACTCGGCCAATCGCGACAAGTATTGTGTGTCACCCATTTGCCGCAGGTGGCCGCGCAGGCGCACCAACACATTGCCGTCAGCAAGCACCAAGAGGATGGCGCTACTCACACTGGTTTCTGCGTGGTCAGCGGAAAGCTGCGAGTTGAGGAAATCGCCCGCATGCTGGGCGGTATCGATCTGACTCGGGAAACCCGTGCCAACGCCGAACAAATGTTGAAACGGGCGAAGACTTGAACCCCTCAACCGCGGGTGTTGCCCGCAGAATCACCGTGCCAGTCTGGACTCACGAAAGTCCTTGAAGCGATCACGCCACTGCATCCAACTGTAGCTGAGCTGGGCTGCGGCATAGCCAAACGGCTTGCCCGCCCAGGGTAAACCAAACGCGGCATAGTCCTGAATCGCCGGGTCATGTTCGGCAATCGCCGCCGCAATCACTTCGCCCGCGGCCAGGGTGGTGGCCAAGCCATGGCCGCCAAATGCCTGTGCACACCAAAGGCCGGGCTCGATCTGGCCGACTTGCGGCATTTCGTGGCGGGCGTAACTCATCAAGCCGCTCCAGGCGAAGTCTATTTTCACATCCGCCAATTGCGGGAACACCTGCATCATGTCCCCGCGCAATAGTCGTGCTACGGCAGCCGCTGAACGATCCAGCACCGAAATCCGGCCACCCCAAAGCAGGCGGGTATCCAGCAATGGCCGGTAGTAGTCAAACGCAAACCGACTGTCATAAACGGCGGCACGGGTGCCGGGAAAACACGCCTCCAGTTGATTGCCCAGCGGTTCGGTCGCCATCACATAAGTGGCAACCGGCAGCACCGAGCGATCAATACGCGGGTGCAATCCGGCCAAATAGCCACCGCAACACAGCACCACCTGCCGGGCTCGAATCAGCGTCCCGGACTGGGTACCGAGTTGCCAGCGGCCGGCAACTTTCTGCAACCGATTCACCGGCGATTGCTCATGGATAGCGACGCCCTGCGCGGCCGCCGCCCGACCCAATCCGCGCGCCCATTTGAGTGGATGCAGATGCAGGGCATCGGCCTCGAACAAGCCGCCGTGGTAACGCGCGCTGGCAATCCGTTGGTGCAGCTCATCGACGCTTAACCGTTGCCAGTGGCTGGCGAAGGCGTTGGCCAGCAACGCCTGGCGGGACCGCAGCAGCTCAGGGTCACGAAACCAATTCGCCCAGATCACCCCTTGATCGACCAGATCGCAATCGATTTGGTAGCGTTGGATGCGCTGCCTGACCAAAGCCACCGCGCGCTGGGTAGCGGCATACAGCCGCCGCGCATGATCGACACCGAGTTGCCGCAGCAGCTCTGCTTCGGACAGTGAGAATCCGGCGAACACAAATCCGCCATTGCGTCCGGAAGCACCAAAACCCAACTGTTCGGCTTCCAACAGACAAACGCCGTGGACACCGCGCTCGGCCAATCCCAAGGCGGTCGCCAATCCGGCATAGCCACCGCCGACAATCGCGACTTCAACCTCGCCGTGGGCGCTGGCCGCCGGATAGCTCTCGGCCGGCCCGGCGCTGGCCTGATAATAATTTTGCTGCGTCATCGGCTTCATGATCGAAATAGCGTTCGCGCGCTTCACCCAAATGATTGAGGATGCAGGACAGATCCATCGACGCCCCCGGCCTGGTCTATTCGCGCGACAGATGTTCGCGCATCAGGGCAACGATGGGCCCGTGCAATTCGGCATCTTCGATCGCCAGATGCATGGTCGCCTGGACCATGCCAAGCCGGTTGCCACAGTCAAAGCGGCGGCCCTGAAAACGGTAAGCGAATACCGGCTTGACCTTGAGCAAAGCAGCGATGCCATCGGTCAACTGGATCTCGCCACCGGCGCCCACCCGGGTGGTTTCCAGATGATCGAAAATGCTGGCATCCAGCAGGTAGCGCCCGACCACCGCCAGCGTCGATGGGGCGTCTTCCGGGCGCGGCTTTTCAATCAAGCCACGCACCCGCGACAGCCGCTCGCTGACGACCTCGGAGGACACAATGCCATAACGCTGGGTCTGGTCCGCCGGCACATCTTCAACGGCAATGACGCTGGCGTGTTCGTGCTCGGCCACTTCAATCATCTGGCGCAGCGCGCCGTGGCCACGATTCCAGATCATGTCATCGGCAAGCATCACCGCAAACGGCTGATCGCCGACCACCGGACGGGCGCACAGCACCGCATGGCCCAGGCCGAGCGCCTCCGGTTGGGTAACAAATACCGTACGCACCCCTTTCGGGAGAATGTCCTGGATGCTGGCGAGCAGCTCATGTTTGCCGGAAGCCTCGAGCTTGGCTTCGAGCTCATAGGCCTTGTCGAAATAGTCTGCAATCGCGTGCTTGTAGCGGTTGGTGACGAACACCAAGGTATCGCAGCCCGCATCCAGCGCCTCATCCACCGCGTATTGGATCAACGGGCGGTCGAGCAGGGGCAACATTTCCTTGGCCAGCACTTTGGTGGCTGGGAGAAACCGGGTGCCAAGTCCGGCTACCGGAAAAACGACAGTGCGTATGCGCATAACCGGCCTACCTCAAGGTTGCGTTGGTTGGGTGAAGCGATGCCGACTCTTGGCCAGAGCCAACGCCTCTGGCCGACCAGCGGAGAGGGCGTTGCGGGGGCCTGAATCGGTGCCATCCCGCCGCTGTTCTGACGTCGGCCTGGCGCTGGCGGTCCTGCAACCCTCGCTGCGCGGTAAGCATCCGCGCTACTGGCTGCGCAGCGGCTGGCACGGGATCAATTTTGCAACCGATGAATCGACACGACGTCGGCCTCGGCCGCGGTGCCGCGTTCAACATCGAACTCCGGCACCAACAAGCGCAGACAACGCAACACTTCGGGTTCATCAAAACGACGGGTGGCCTGCTCGATTCTGCGCAGCAGCGTGTTGAGCTCGGCCCAGGCGACAAATCGGTGCTGCGCCAGAAAGATCTTGTGGTGGCCGGTGCTTTGATAATCCTCTTGCTCATGGAAAAGCTCTTCAAACAACTTTTCACCCGGCCGCAGCCCGGTATACACAATCTGGACATCCCGTTCCGGCACTTTGCCCGCCAGCAGGATCATCTGCTCGGCCAGATAGCGGATGCGCACCGGTTCACCCATGTCGAGCGCATAGATCTCACCGCCACGCCCGAGCACGGACGCCTGCAAAATCAACTGACACGCCTCCGGAATGGTCATGAAATAGCGCGCAATTTCTGGGTGGGTGACGGTGACCGGCCCGCCCCGTTGGATTTGATCGCGGAACAACGGCACGACACTGCCCGCCGAATCCAGCACGTTGCCGAAGCGTACGGTAATGAAGCGGGTTTTCGCTTGCTGCGACAGAGACTGACAAACGACTTCCGCCGCCCGCTTGCTGGCGCCCATGACGCTCGCCGGGTTGACCGCTTTATCGGTGGAAATCAGCACGAAGTTCTCGACCCCGAAGCGCTCAGCAGCGAGCGCCAAAGTTTGCGTACCGAGCAGATTGTTGCGTACCGCTTCGCGCACCTGCTCCTGCAACAGCGGCACATGCTTGAACGCGGCGGCATGAAACACCGCCGTCGGTCGGCTGCGTTCAAAAATGCGCTCGCACAACGCGGCATCGCCGCAATCGCCCAGAATTGCGTGCAGGACCAGATCCGGAAAGTCGTTGCGCAGTTCCTGCTCGATGCGATACAGATTGAACTCGGTCAATTCGACAATGGTCAGCGATTCAACGCCCAGGCGCGCGACTTGACGGCATAATTCTGATCCGATCGAGCCGCCGCCACCGCTGACCAATACCCGGCGCCCGGCAATACCGATACGAATCGCGGTCCAGTCCAGCGCCACCGGCTCGCGACCGAGCAAATCCTCGATCGCCACTTCTTTCAACTCGTTGAAACCAGATCGGCCTTCGACGACATCCTGCAGACGCGGCACCGTGCGAAAGCTAACGCCGCTCTGCTCGCACAGCCGCACCACCCGTTGCATTTGCTGGTTGCTGGCCGAGGGAATCGCGATCAGCACCATTTCGGCGGCGACTTCACGCGCCAACTCGGGCAGTTGATCGATCGGGCCGAGCACCGGAACCCCGTGCAGCTTGGCACCCTTCAAGTTTGGCTTGTCGTCCAGAAAACCGACCAGTCGGTATTGGGTCTCGCGCCGCAGGTCACGAACCAGCGTCTCGCCGGCGCGGCCGGCTCCCAAAATCAGCACCCGCTTGGCGGTTGCCATCGGCGCGCCGTCGAAACGGCTGTCTTTCCAGTAGCGATAAAGCATGCGCGGCATTCCGAGCAAAATCAGCAGCGCGAGCGGATAAATACCGAGCACCGCGCGCGGCGTGCCTTCAAGGCGATCATGCAGAAACAGACCGACGGCAATCGCCGTCACGCCGAGCAGGGAACCGCGTGCGATATTCCACAGATCCGGCAAGCTGGCAAAACGCCACAAGCCTTGGTACAGGCCGGTCCAATACAGCACCAGCCCCTGCAAACTGAGCACAATCACATACTCGGCACCGAACCAGGGAATCGGTGGTGACACCGGCAGCAGGTGATAGCGAATCCAATTGGCACTGAACCAGGCCAGCCAGACCATGCCGAGATCGTGGGCGACTACCGCAATGCGCGGGTGAATGCGGGCGATGAAATTGCGCAGCGTCATGCGCCGTGACTCCGGCCGAGGCCGACGCTCGCGCCGATCGGCAGCAGGCGGCGCTTGACGATGACAGCGTCAGGTCGATCAAGATGGGCGTTCATCTGGCTATTGTGCCCGAAGCCGAGCCAAACAGGCACGTTTGAGCGCGAGCCAGCCGCCGATTCCCAGCGCCAGAACGCCGATCAAAGCGGCAATCGAGTGCCAGTTGCCCAGGCGTATCGAAGCCAGCGTC
>PEUI01000232.1:6949-12977 GCA_002785585.1 Lysobacterales bacterium CG02_land_8_20_14_3_00_62_12 | reverse complement strand
GCGACCACAGCAGCGGTAGCACCAGCAGCAAATTGAACAGTTGATAGGCGATGACGACACCCGCGTGACTGGCGCCGCTACGCACCAACCATTGATAAAGGTGCTCGCGGTGTGCCCGCCACCACCGCTTGCGGTGCCGCAGGCGCCAGCCCAGCGTGCAACCCGAATCGATCAGAAACAGGCTATTGAGCAACAACACTTCCGCCACGCTGACGCGCGCTTTGGCCAACGCCCACCAGCACAGCGCGATGATCAAATACCCCAGTGCCCCACTGCCGACATCGCCGAGGAATACCCGTGCCTGCGGAAAATTGAACGGCAAAAAACCGAGCACCGCCGCCAACGCAACCAGCCCCAGCATCGCCAATGTCGGGTCGGCGCTCGGCCAAACGCTCAACATGGCAAATACGAACCCAGCCTGCGCCGCCAACATGCCGTTGGCACCATCCATAAAATTGTGCAGGTTGATCCCGGCCACGACGCTAAACACAATCAGCGTCAACAGCGGCCAGATCGCCAAGTGCAGTGCCAGGCCAGACCCGTTGTGGTCAAGCACCAGCAGCGCGACCGCTACCCCGGCCAGCGCATGCACCAGCAACCGCGGCCAAATGCCGAGGCTGCTACGGTCGTCGCACCAACCAACGATGGCAACCGCCAGCAGCCCGCCAGCAAACAGCACGATATCCCACCGCGCAGAATCGAAAATCATCTGTTCGCCAAGATAAAACGCCACCACCACGACGATGGCCAGCCCACCGCCACGCGCCGTCGGCTGCTGATGCAAACGTCGCGCTCCCGGCCGATCCAGCATCTGCTGGCGCTTAAGCCAGGGGCTGAGCAGCGCGACCAACCCTGCCGATGCCAGCGCGGCCACCCAGAAAGTGATGAGCACCGGTCAGTCCCCCATCACGCCGTGGACCAGCTTGATCGACTCCCAACGTTTGCAGCTAGGGCACTGCCAATGACGAGTGCGCGCAGCAAAGCCGCAATGGCCGCAGCGATATACCGACTGGGTCTGGATCAGTTCGTTGAGCAATCCGCGCAAGCTCAGGAACGGCGCTGCCGCCGCCGCATCCTGCCGAATCTGCAATTCGACCAGCGTCGCCAGCCCGCGCACGGACGGATGCTTTCGCAGATGTTCGGAAAGAAATTGGGTGGCCGCCGCCAGTCCTTGTTCACGCTCGATCTCGGTAGACAAAGCGAGCACTGGCGAAATTCCGGCATAGCGCCGAGTGATCGCTTGCAGACGCTCACCCAGGCGGTCGGCTTGACCGAGCTGTTGCAGGCATTCGATCAAGTTGGGCAACACCTCGGGAACCACGTCGATCTGTCGATCAAGTGCTTCATCGAAAGCACGCAAAGCGGCTGGCCAATCGCCCCGCGCCATCGCCAACTGCCCCGCCAACAGCCGCGGCCGAACCGCTTGCGGATCACTGGCAATCGCCTCCTGCACCCACAATTCGGCGGCTGGCAAATCGCCACTCTGGCGTGCGACACCCGCCAGTTCGGCCAAGAAATGGGCGATCAGACTGGCGTGATTTTCGCCGCTCACTTGCTGCAACCGGCGCGCATGGTCGATCGCCCGCCGCCAGTCCTGCTCCTGCTGACTGATCGCCAGCAATTGCCGCAGCGCCGGTTGCACGTACCCATCCAATTGCAGCAAATCGGTGAACAACAACTCGGCCCGGTCCAGCAGGCCGGCACGCATGTAGTCCTCGCCCAGTTCGAGCAGCGCCAGGGCGCGTTGCTCGGCGGTCAAATTGGGCCGCGCGATCAAATTTTGATGCAGCCGGATGGCGCGATCGGATTCGCCACGGCGTCGGAACAAACTGCCAAGCGCCAGGTGGGTTTCGACGGTATGTCGATCCACCTCGGCGATCTGCAAAAACACCTCGATCGCCTTGTCCGGCTGCTCGTTCAACAGGTAGTTCAGGCCACGGAAATAGTTGCTGCGCAATTTGTCGACGTGCCGACCTTTGCGCAGGTCGTTGCCGAAGCGGAAACCAAGGAGTCCAATCACCAGGCCGAGCAGAAACGTCAAGCCAGGCAGCAACGCCATCGTGCTCATTGCGCGGGTCGCGCCTTTTGCACGGTTTCAAGGGTTCGTCGCAGCGCGCTGATGCGCAGCCGCTGCGGCAAAATCACCGCCGCGTAAAGAATGCTGCCAGCGAGCGCAAACCCGATCAGCACAACCAACATCAACAGCAGACCCAGCGGCAATTCAAATTGGCAAAAATACAAATCGACCAGCGTTGCATCCCGGTTGAGCACGGAAAATACCAATGCCAGCACGGCCACGATCAGGACACTGGGCAACAGCAGCCAACGCGGCATCGGCGATCCTAGTCAACGTCATCAGGCGAATCGGCACCGAGCACGCCATTGACTCGGTCGCGCAATTCCTTGCCTGGCTTGAAGTACGGAACATATTTTCCCGGCAATGCCACCGACTGACCGGTTTTCGGATTACGCCCCAAACGCGGCGGCCGAAAATGCAGGGAAAAACTACCAAATCCACGGATTTCTATGCGCTCACCGTTGGCCAGGGCATGACCGATATGTTCGATCACTTCCTTGACGCCCAACTCGACATCGTGGTGCGCCAGATGGTGTTGGCGCCGCGACATCTCATCAATGAGTTCTGACTTGGTGGTCATAAAATCGATCCCTGGAAGTTGACACAAACCCCTCGCATCGATTCGAGACGCCCCAATAGCGGGGCGTCTCGGCAACGATGCCTCGGTGCAGTTACTTGTTGCGCATCTGCTCTTGCAACAGCGCACCGAGCTTGGTGGTAACTACGCTGGCATTGCCCTGATACTCGGCGAGGGTGTCGGCCAATTCCTGTTCGTCCTTGGCGCGGATCGACAACTGCAAGGTACGGCCCTTGCGATCCATGCCGGTGAACTTGGCTTCCACTTCGTCACCCACTTTGAGTCGGGTGGTGGCGTCTTCGATCCGCTCTTTGGCGATGTCGGACGCACGCAGATAACCTTCGATGCCTTCACCCAGGGTGATCGTTGCCCCGCGCGGATCCACTTCCCGTACCGTGCCCTTGACCAAACTGCCTTTGGGATTGTTGGCCATGAAAGTGGCAAACGGATCCTGTTCCAACTGTTTGATGCCGAGCGAAATACGTTCGCGTTCGGGGTCCACCGCCAGCACCACGGCTTCGACGACTTCGCCCTTCTTGAAGTTGCGCACCAGTTCTTCACCGGTGATCTGCCAGCTGATATCCGACAGATGGATCAAGCCATCGATACCGCCATCGAGGCCGATGAACACGCCGAAATCGGTGATCGACTTGATCGTGCCGGCAACTTTGTCGCCCTTCTTGAACTGCCCGGCAAACTGCTCCCAGGGATTGTTCTGGCACTGCTTCATGCCGAGGGAAATGCGCCGACGCTCTTCATCGACGTCGAGCACCATGACTTCGCTCTCGTCACCCACCTGCACCAGCTTGCCGGGGTTGACGTTCTTGTTGGTCCAATCCATTTCGGAAACGTGCACCAGACCCTCAACGCCGGGTTCAAGCTCAACGAAGCAGCCGTAGTCGGTGACGTTGGAGACCTTGCCGGTGTAGCGGCCGTTGGCCTGATAACGCCGGGAGATATTGACCCAGGGGTCCTCCGCCAACTGTTTGAGACCAAGCGAAACGCGATTGCGCTCGCGATCAAACTTGAGCACGCGCACGTCGAGTTCCTGGCCGACTTCGACTACTTCCGAAGGATGCCGCACGCGCTTCCAGGCCATATCGGTGATGTGCAGCAGACCATCGATACCACCGAGATCGACGAAGGCGCCGTAATCGGTGAGGTTCTTGACCACGCCCTTGACGATGGCGTTCTCTTGCAAGCGTTCCATCAGTTGTTCGCGTTCGACCGAGAATTCGCTTTCGACCACAGCGCGCCGTGAAACCACGACGTTATTGCGTTTGCGGTCCAGCTTGATGAGCTTGAATTCGAGTTCCTTGCCTTCCAGGTGGGTGGTGTCGCGCACCGGGCGCACATCGACCAACGAACCGGGCAGGAACGCACGCACATCGCGGATATCGACGGTGAAACCGCCTTTGACCTTGCCGCTGATGCGGCCGGTGATGGTGGCGTTGCCTTCGAGCGCGGCTTCGAGTTCGTCCCAGACCATGGAGCGCTTGGCCTTTTCGCGCGACAGTACGGTCTCGCCAAAACCATTTTCCAGGGAATCGAGCGCGACTTTGACTTCGTCGCCGACTTTGATGTCGAGCTCACCATCGTCATTCTTGAACTGTTCGATCGGGACGATGCCTTCGGACTTCAGCCCAGCATGCACGACCACCACGTCGGAACGAATTTCGACGACCACGCCAGTAACGATGCTGCCCGGTTTCAGGCGCGCGATCGATTGACTCATTTCAAACAGTTCAGCAAAACTCTCAGTCATAAGGATTCCAGAAGGGACCTGTGCCGTGCTTTTTGAAAACGGCGGCAGATCATGGTTGATTGGCGAAACTTCGCCGTTAGTGTTCGCAAAGCGCCGCGCCAGGATTGAGAGCGGTACCCGCACCACGCACGTTTGGCCGCGATCAACTGCCGTGTCGGATGAGTTCGAGCACGCGTTCAACCACAGCGCCGATGCCGAGGCCGCTGGCATCGATGTGAACGGCGTCAGACGCAGCTCGCAACGGTGCCACCGCCCGCCCGGCATCACGGGCGTCCCGCGCGACAATCTCGCGCAAAAGGGTTGCGAGTGTAACTTCGAATCCCTTTTCTTTCAACTGCTTATAGCGCCGCTCGGCACGAATCTCGGCGCTGGCGGTGAGAAACACCTTGAACGCGGCATCCGGGAAAATCACCGTGCCCATGTCGCGACCATCGGCGACCAGGCCTGGAGCGCGGCGAAACTGCCGTTGTTTCTCCACCAGCGCCGCCCGCACCGCCGGGATCGCGGCGATCGCCGAAGCCGCTGCGCCGCAGGATTCGGTCCGCAATTCGTCGCTGGCGTCATGGCCGTTGATGAAGACCAGGGGATCATCACCGGGCCGGTCCTGAAAGTGGATTTCGGTGTCCAGGGCACAACGCGCCAGCGCATCGACATCATCAAACGCAATGTCGGCCGACCCGGCCGCCAGCCCGACCGCGCGATAGAGCGCGCCGCTGTCGAGAAAATGCCAGCCCAGGCGCTCGGCAACGGCGCGTGAAATGGTGCCTTTGCCAGATCCGGATGGACCGTCGATCGTCAATACCGGTACTTTGTCGCTGGTCGTGGTCATCGCTTGAGCGCCTTCAAGAGTTGCGTGTCAGGTCGAAACCGACGCCAGTCGCCAGCGTTTCAAATCCCGGAAATGAGGTGGCCACATTGTCGATCTGGCGAATGCGGCTACGGCCGCTGGCGCGCAAGGCCGCCACCGCCAGACTCATGGCACAACGGTGATCGGTGGCGGCATCGACCTCGGCCGCGCGCAACGCGGGCACACCGGTGATCCGCACGCCATCGGGACGCTGTTCGATCTCGGCGCCCATGCGGGTCAGCGCCCGCGCCATGACGCCGATGCGATCGCTTTCTTTGACGCGTAGCTCGGCGGCGCCTTCGATCAGCGTTTCGCCATCGGCCAATGCCGCCGCCACAAACAGAATGGGAAACTCGTCGATCATGTCGGGCACCCGCGCCAGCGGCACCGCCACCCCCCGCAGTGCGGCGGAACGCACGCGCAAGTCGCCGACCGGCTCGCCATCGAGCAAACCCTGTTGGCTGATTTCGATATCGGCACCCATCTCGATCAACGTGGTCAGCAACCCCAAACGGCGCCGATTGAGTCCGACGCCAGTCAGCCGCAAATCCGAGCCGGGGACCAGGCTCGCCGCCACCAGAAAAAATGCCGCCGAGGAAAAATCGGCAGGGATCTGTAGCCGACGGCCGCTCAGGTGGGCGCCGCCGCTGACGCTGGCGGCGTTGCCCTGGCGCTGCACCGGCACGCCGAACGCGGTCAACATCGATTCGGTGTAATCGCGCGTCGGCTGTGGCTCGCACACCGTTGTTGCGCCCTCGGCAT
>PEUI01000232.1:825-6941 GCA_002785585.1 Lysobacterales bacterium CG02_land_8_20_14_3_00_62_12 | reverse complement strand
GCCAGCAAGATCGCCGACTTGACCTGGGCGCTGGCCACCGGCAACCGATAGTCGATGCCGCGCAGTGGGCGCCCGCCTTCAATCTGCAAGGGTGGCAAGCCCTGCTGACTGCCAATCACCGCGCCCATCTGGGCCAGCGGGGCGATCACCCGGTGCATCGGTCGAGCCCGCAGCGAATCATCACCGGTCAGCACACTGGCAAACGCCTGCCCCGCCAGCAGCCCGGATAGCAGCCGCATTGCGGTGCCGGCATTGCCGCAATTCAACGGCTGCGACGGGGCGCAGAGTCCGTGCAGGCCCACGCCCAGTACCCGGCGCTGATCGGCCGCAGGCGCACGGATCGACACCCCCATCGCCTGAAACGCAGCGGCGGTGGCCCGGGTATCTTCACCTTCGAGAAAGCCGCTAAGGTGACTTGGTCCCTCGGCGATGCTGGCCAGGATGATGGCGCGATGCGAAATCGACTTGTCGCCCGGCACGCGAATACTGCCACGCAGCGCCGACCCGGCGGCGACCAGCCAGTCATGCGCAGTCTGGCCGCTGGTCATAAAGTCAGCGCCTGCAGGAACCGATCATTTTCGGCGCGGCTGGCAAGGGTCACCCGCAGACACTGCGGCAGACCATAGGCCAGCATCGGCCGCACCACCACACCCTGCTGCAACAGGGCGGTTTCGATCGGCGCCGCCTCGTCGGCAAAATCGATCAGCAAAAAATTGCCTTGCGAAGGACCAACGTGAAGGCCGCGACCACGCAGGATCGCCGCGACGCGCTCGCGCTCGGCGCGCACCTGGGTGACGCCGCGCTGCAGGTGTTCGTCATCGGCCAGCGCCGCCGTCGCTGCCAACAGCGCCAGCGCATTGACGTTGAACGATTCACGCAGGCGATTGACCAGCACGATCACATCGGCTGCGGCGATGGCGTAGCCAATCCGCAATCCGGCCAAGCCATAAGCTTTGGAAAAAGTGCGGGTCACGATCAAGTTTTGAAACGACTGCCGCAGGCCCAGCGCCGAGGTCAGCCCGGGGGCGTCGGCAAACTCCATATAAGCTTCATCGACGACCACCGGAATCGACTTCGGTATCCGCTCCAGAAATGCCGCCAATGCCGCCGTGCTGACCCAGGTGCCGGTTGGATTATTCGGGTTGGCCAGGCAGATCAAGCGCGTGCGTGGCGACAATTTCGCCAGCATCGCCTCGAGATCATGGCCGCGCGACATCAGATGTTGCGCCGGCCAGGCATCCGCCACGACCACGCTGGCGCCGACCGCCTTGGCCGCAATCGGGTAGACCGCAAAGGCATAGCGCGAAACCAGCACCTCATCACCCGGCGCGCAAAAAATCTGCGCCAACTGCATCAGCAATTCGTGCGAACCATTGCCCAGCACCAGCTGATCGGCGTTGACGCCGTGGGCTTCGGCGAGACGACCACGCAAGTCCGTGGCCAGCGGATCCGGATAGCGCCAGACCTCGGTTGCCGCCGCGTTGGCCAAGGCCGAGAGCACCCGCGGGCTCGGCCCCCAGGCATTTTCATTGGACCCAAGCTCGATCAATCCACCGATTGCGCCGCCACCGCCAAAACGCCGCCGCAGCGCGGGTAGATCGTGGCCCGGATCGTAGGCAGTCAGCGCCTGCAGGGCGGGCGTTGCCTGCGCCAGCAGACCGCCAGTCATGCGCTGGTTACCGCTTCGGGATAGGAGCCCAGCACTTTGATCAGGTCGCTGACCGGGCCGAGTTCCGACAGTGCTTTTTGTACTTTCGGATCATCGATGTGACCGGCAATATCAATGAAAAAGGCATACTGCCACTTGCCCTGCCGGGTCGGCCGCGACTCGATGCGGGTCAGACTCACCCCGTTTCTGGCCAACGGCTCCAGCAAATGGAACAGCAGCCCGGGCTGGTCCTTGCCCGACAGCAGCAACGAGGTCTTGTCGTTGCCGGAGGGCGAAAACATTTCCCGACCCAACACCACAAACCGCGAAGTATTGTCGGGGCGATCCTCGATCGGGCCGGCCAGCGTATTCAAGCCATAGATGCGCCCGGCACTTTCGCCAGCGATGGCGGCCACATCCTCGCCGCTGCGCGCGCGCCGCGCTGCTTCGGCGTTGCTCGCCACCGCGATGCGTTCGGCATGCGGCAAATGGGTGCGCAGCCACAAACGGCATTGGCCCAACGACTGTGGATGCGAAAATACCCGCTGCACTTGCGCCAATTGATCGTGGTGGGCAAGCAAAAAATGGTGGATCGGCAACTCCACTTCGCCACAGACTTTCAGCGGCGAAGTCAGAAACATGTCCATGGTGGTTTGCACCGAACCCTCGGTCGAGTTCTCCACCGGCACCACCCCGAAATCGGCATTGCCAGCTTCCACTTCCTGAAACACTTCGTCGATGGAGCCCAGCGGCAGGCCGTGGATCGAATGGCCAAAATGCTTGTGTACGGCAATCTCGGAAAAGGTACCTTCCGGCCCAAGAAACGCGATCTTCAGTGGCTCTTGCTGGGCCAGACAAGCCGACATGATTTCCCGGAACAAGCGCAGCATCTCGTCGTTGGAGAGCGGCCCCTGATTGCGTTCCAACACTTTTCGCAACACCTGCGCCTCGCGCTCCGGGCGATAAAAATCCACCGCCGACAGACCCTTGCCCTTGGCTTCACCAACCTGGCGCGCCACCGTGGCGCGCTCGGCGATCAGCCGCTGCAGTTCGCCGTCGATGGCGTCGATGCGGTTGCGCACCGCCAGCAATCCGGGGGGCGATTTGGCAACCGGTGATTTCATTGGATAACCCGAATCGACAGCACGCCTTCGATTGCCTGAAGATTTTCGATCACCGCCGCCCCAACCGTTTGATCCACGTCGATCAGATTGTAGGCGTAGTCACCGCGCGAAGCGTTGTGCATCTGTGAAATGTTGATGCCGGCGGCACCCAACGCGTAAGACAACTGGCCGATCATGTTTGGCTTGTTTTCGTTGGCGATACAGATCCGCGATTTGCCATTTCGCGGCATCCGGGTGTGCGGGAAATTGACGGCGTTGATGACGTTGCCATTCTCCAGGAACTCGCGCATTTGATCGACCACCATCAACGCGCAATTTTCCTCGGCCTCGCCAGTGGATGCGCCCAGATGCGGCAAGCTGATGACGCTCGGATTACCGACGTATTCGGGCTTCGGGAAGTCGGATACGTATCGGCCGATGCGGCCGTCGGCAAGTCCGGCCTGAATGGCTTCATGGGCAACGATGCCGTCACGGGAAAAGTTGAGCAGCACCACACCAGGCTTCACCAGTTCGAGCGCTGCGGCATTGAAAATGCCACGGGTAGCATCGTTCAGCGGCACATGAAAACTGATGAAATCGGCAGCCCCATAAAGCTCGTTCAGCGAGCCCGCCTTGATCACGTCGGAGGACAACGCCCAGGCGCCTTCGACGGTCATATGCGGATCGAAACCAATCACCCGCATGCCCAGTGCCCGCGCCGCATTGGCCACGCGCACGCCGATCGCGCCCAGCCCGACCACACCCAAGGTGCGGCCAGCCAGCTCGAAACCGACGAACTTCTTCTTGCCGTTCTCGATGGCGGTCTCCATGCCATCGCCCGCCAGCGCTTCGACAAAACCCAAGGCGACGCCCAGATTGCGCGCGGCAATCAACATGCCGGCAATCACCAGTTCCTTGACCGCGTTGGCGTTGGCGCCCGGTGCATTGAACACCGGGATACCGCGCTGACTCATCGCGGCCACCGGAATATTGTTGGTGCCGGCACCCGCCCGCCCAATCGCCTTGATGCTGTCGGGGAGGGTCAATGCATGCATGTCCGCCGAACGCAGCAGCACGGCGTCGGCACCGTCCAGCGTAGCAACCATCTGGTAGCGCTCGGCCGGCAAACGCTTGAGGCCGTTGGCGGAAATATTATTCAGGGTATGGATTTTGAACATGAGAACTCCTGGCGCTGGCCCAGAAGCGGCGTGCACGCCGCTCGATTCGGCCGGAAAATCGGGGTTTTTGCGGCATGCACGCCGCGATCGATCAGCCGTTGCGCTGGGCAAAATCGCGCATGAAGTCAATCAGCGCGGCGACGCCTTCTATCGGCATCGCGTTGTAAATGCTGGCGCGCATACCGCCGACCGAGCGATGGCCCTTCAAGGCCAACAGTCCGGCCGCTACGGATTCTTTCAGGAAGCGCTCGTCGTGGCTTTCATCGGCCAAACGGAACGGCACATTCATCCACGAGCGCGCCGCCTTTTCGACCGGATTGCTGTAGTACCCAGAACCGTCGATGTAGCCGTACAGCAATTCGGCTTTCTGCTGGTTGTGCTTGCCCATCGCCGCCAGCCCGCCCTGCGACTGCAACCACTGAAAATTGAGTCCGGCCAGATACCAGGCAAAGGTCGGCGGCGTATTGAGCATCGATCCTTCTTTGGCATGGGCGGCATAGTTGAAGATGCTCGGAATGTTTTTGCTACAGCGTGCCAGCAGATCGTCGCGAATGATCAACACGACCAAGCCCGCCGGTCCGATGTTTTTTTGTGCGCCGGCATAGATCAAACCAAACTTGGCGACATCGATCGGTCGCGACAACAGGGTCGATGACATGTCCGCCACCACCGGCACGGTGCCGACCTCGGGGACCTGGTGGATTTCCACCCCGGCGATGGTTTCGTTCGGCGTGTAATGAAAATACGCTGCCTGCGGATGCAACTGCCAGCTAGCGCGATCCGGCAACTGCATGAATTTGGCTTCGGCCGAATTGGCCACCACCTGCACCTTGGCATAGGCGGCGGCTTGCTTGACGGCTTTTTCGCCCCAATGGCCGGTGACCAAATAGTCGGCAGCTTCGCCATTGGCCAGATTCATCGGAATCTGCGCGAAATGTTGGGTCGCGCCGCCCTGCAAAAACAGCACCCGATAGTTGGCCGGAACCGCCAACAAGCGGCGCAGGTCTTGTTCGGCCTGCTCGGCCAAGCCGATGAACGCTTTGCTGCGGTGACTGATCTCCATCACCGAGGCGCGCGCCTTGCCCCAATCCAATAGCTCGGCTTGGGCTTGTTGCAAAACCGGCAGCGGCAACGCCGCCGGACCCGAAGCAAAATTATAAGCTCGACTCACGATCACTCCTTCGGACACGACTTTACACATCGGTCACTGCTGGCTGGGGAAAGTCTCGGCCGTGCGAATGGGCTGCAACGCGGCATGGGTCCGAGGCTAACAGAACCGATGCAAGCAAAGAATCCACCGCGCCGCTGCCGAGGCGAGCCCGCGGCCAACGTCGAACTTCGCTTGAAGCCGGGCGCCCACCACCACCGCAAAACTCCGTGGCGACGCCGCCTTATTCGAATCGCGCGGCGTCCAAAACCGCAGCAATCGACTTGTAGTAGTAGCCCTGAAACAAGTCTTCCAGGCTGACACACAGCACCGGCTGGTCGATCGGGTAGTGGCCATCGGCTTCGGCCAGAAACCGGCGTTCAAGCACCGGATCGGTGATCGCCAACTGAAACGAAACGCCCGCGTACGCAAAGTCGCCGCGCAGGCAACGCCGGGAAACGTCAGCCGACTTCGGGCCCACCACGACCTGCATCTGGTCGAGGGCGATCAGATACAGCGAACGGCCATCCTGATGGCCTTCCGCCACCCGATTGTTGAGAAAACCATAACTGCTGCCGCCGCCGCCAGCCCAAAGCGTGGCCGGTGTGTCCAGCCAGGCGCCGAGCGCCGACCACGGCAAGCGACCATGGTGTTGCCAAGCGTGCGCCGGGTCGATCAGTTGATTCTCGCCCTGATGCGGCAACGGCTGCGGTTTGAGGCAGGGCACCACCACAATATCCAACACCTGCGGATCACGACCATCGGCGAAACGGCGATCTTCTTCCGATAACTCGTGACCCGGCCGCGCACTCACCGGTCGCAGCCAACGGCCGGGCACGCCCTCGTGCCATTCTTTGCCAACGACCGAACGCCCGCTGGTCTTGCGTGAATTGGCAAAACAGACCATGGTTTTTGGATGATTCATCGTCGCTCCTTCAGGGTGGACCCACTGCGCTGCAACCAAGCCGCCAACCCTTGGTTAGCGATGGTGCAGCCTAACTGCTAAGCGGTCGCGCCGTCCTGCAGATTGGCCGCTCGCC
>PEUI01000232.1:0-773 GCA_002785585.1 Lysobacterales bacterium CG02_land_8_20_14_3_00_62_12 | reverse complement strand
CAGAAATAACTTACCCATCTTGCTGGTCCTTATCGCCCGCCTGCGTCGTTGCACAAAGCGTCACATAGTCCGAC
The DNA here is from genome assembly GCA_002785585.1 of Lysobacterales bacterium CG02_land_8_20_14_3_00_62_12. Lineage (GTDB taxonomy): Bacteria > Pseudomonadota > Gammaproteobacteria > Xanthomonadales > Ahniellaceae > 0-14-3-00-62-12. Next base: position 699 of record PEUI01000232.1, on the reverse strand, counting down.
TATGCTCCACTTTGTGCGCCTTACAGGCGAACGAAAGTCCTGCGCAATCTACGCAAGTTATTTCTGCGCGACGCCTTACGACTGGGCGCCGCAACGATTCGCCTTGCAGCCACCACGACCGCCACCACACGGCGGCCAATGCTGACTTTGTCGGCTGGCCAGCTCCGCTGTTGAAGATCGCCGCACGCTGCGCGCTTTTGGCCGACCGGCGATCTGCGCGCCCAGCTTGTCGGTGTTGGCGTATGCGCGTACCGTGCAGCGTTCCGGCGCTACCCAGCCAACTGAAGGAGATGCCATGCCCCCCGCAACCCTGCCCCTGCGTGAGCAACATTGCCAGCCGCGTCGCGGGCCCGAGCACCGGCTGGACCAAGCCACGATCCACGCCGACTTGGCCGAGTTACCCGGATGGCAACTTGCCGCCGTGGCCGACAGCATCCGCAAGGACTTCCGCTTCAACGACTTCTATCAGACGATGGCCTTTGTCAACGCCGTTGCGTTTATCGCGCACCGCGAAGACCACCACCCCGATCTGGAAATTGGCTACGGCCACTGCCACGTGCGCTACAGCACGCACGATGTCGGTGGCGTGTCCGCCAACGATTTGATCTGCGCCGCCAAAGTGGAGGCGCTGGCCACCGGCGCTTAGGCGTTGCGCAGAAATAACTTGCGCAGATTGCGCCGGACTTTCGTTCGCCTGCA
>PEUI01000267.1 GCA_002785585.1 Lysobacterales bacterium CG02_land_8_20_14_3_00_62_12 | reverse complement strand
GAGGCCTCACCTAGAATGCCGGGCTCGCCGGAATAGCTCAGTTGGTAGAGCGGCGCATTCGTAATGCGTAGGTCGTAGGTTCGACTCCTATTTCCGGCACCAGCAACAACAACGCCCGCGCTTGCGGGTTTTGTTGTTTCTGCGGTCGGCGGTTTGCCGGTCGCAGTTCGACCACAGCGCGATCACAGTTCGATCAGAAATCCAAATCGAGCGCAGCGCAGAGGTAGTCCAGCATCGGTGCGATGGCGCGCATATGGCCGAGCACAATCTCTGGCAGGCGATGGCCAAGGACTTCGCTGGCGCTGAGGGGAACGCCGCAGGCGAGACTTTTGCGTTTCAGATCTTCGATCAGCGGATGCGCCGGATCGACGCCGCGAGGCGCACGGCTGAGCGATTCCCCCCAGAACGCATAGCGCTCGCGAAAGCCGGCTTGCATCGTGGCTTGGCGCCAGGTGTTCGGATTTTCGTCGAGAAAGTTGCGCAGCTTTTTCAGCGTATCGGGTTGTGGATGCCAGAGGCCGCCGCCGAAGAAGCAGTCGCCCGGGGCAATGTGCAGATAAAAGCTGGGCGCTTCCACCTGTTTGCCGCGTTGGTGGAAAAAGCGTGCGCCAATCCAGGTTTTGTAGATCGATTTGTCCTTGCTGAAACGGGTATCGCGGTGTTGGCGAAACAGTGAACCACCGACCTTGCGTGGATCGGCGACCAAGTGTTGGCTGATGGTGCAGAGCGGTTCGGCGAGGTCGGCGATCAGGCGCTGAAAGGGCATGCGCAAGGTTTGCTCGTAATCTTGCTGATGCGCGCTGAACCAGTCGCGATGATTGTGGCGCGCAAGCTCGCGCAGGAAATCGAAACTGGCGGCGGTGAAATAGATTGGCTTCATTGCAGATCGGCCATCGCGGCGCGGCACCAGGCTTCTACCTGATCCAGCGTGGTCAAGGCGTGGCCATCGCTGGCGCAGGCCGAGCGCAGTGCCGCCAGCCGTTCGAGCACCGCGATCAGGCCGCGCTCGGGTAGGTCCGGGTCATCGATCAGGCGGCGCCGGCGCCATTGCCGCCAGCGCGATTGTTCCTCGCCGGTCAACGTATCGGCATGGTGGCGTGCGCGATAGCGGAACAGCAGTTCGCGATAACGCGGATCGACGAATTGCGCTTC
>PEUI01000291.1 GCA_002785585.1 Lysobacterales bacterium CG02_land_8_20_14_3_00_62_12 | reverse complement strand
GCGGTGCAGCTGAATAGATGTGTTGTGGCGGACGGTTACGCTTCTGTCCGGTTGCTTCTGGTGTCCGGTTGCTTCTTGTCCGGTTGCTTCTTGGTTGCTTCTTCCGGTTGCTTCTCCGGTTGCTTCGGCTCCTACCACAACCTTGCGATATGGTACGTTTTAGCGTACGTTTATGCGCAACCTTGGAGCCACTCTTGACTACCCTCTCCGCCAGCGAAGCGCGTGCCAACCTCTATCGCCTGATGGATCAGGCGACAAAATCGCATGAGCCGATTGTCATTTCCGGCAAGCGCAGCAACGCCGTCCTGATCGCAGAGGAGGACTGGGCGGCCATTCAAGAAACGCTGTTCTTGCTGTCGGTGCCTGGCATGCGTGAGTCCATCAAGGCCGGAATGGCTGAGCCCGCTGGCGCGTGCGCCACGGAGCTGGACTGGTGAGCTGGCGAGTCGTCTTTACCACCCAAGCCCAAAAAGACGCACGCCACCTCGCTGCTGCGGGACACAAAGAAAAAGCTGAAATCCTGCTGTCGGTTCTTGCAGAGAATTCTTTTCAAACACCACCGCCCTACGAGAAGCTGGTCGGAGACCTGGCAGGTGCCTGTTCAAGGCGCATCAACATCCAACATCGGCTGGTGTATCAGGTGGTGCCAGTCGATCACACAGTAAAAGTGCTGCGCATGTGGACGCACTACGAGTAGCAGCCAACGAATACCTGCCAGAGGCCGGGGCCGTCGTTCTCGAACCAGTTCGTGGTCAACTGCTGGAACGAACGGCGCTCGGGTCGTGGTGGTAATCTCAGCCGTCCTACCGGACCCGATGCCCATGCGGATGAACGCTTTGTACCGCCTGCAAGCGATCAGCCTGATCGGCCTGCTCGGCGTCGGCGGCTGGAGTGGCGCGCAGACGCCGATGGAATCGCGTGCCGACGCGGTCAGCTTGCGGGCCTTTGGCAACGATGCCACCGCGCGCTTTCTCAAGCAGGAAAAGGTCGCGCTGGCCAGTCGTGAATTGAGCACCATCAGCGCCATCGAAGCGGTCGCCGACGGCAAGGCCGAGCTGGCCCTGGTCAGTCGCGGTGCGCATCCGGCCAATGCCAAGGAGATGACGCTGGCGTTCGACGTCATTGCCTGGGATGCCATCGTCGTGATCGTGCATCCGGCCAACCCGGTCAGCAACCTGTCGCTGCGCCAGGTGCGTGACATTTATGCCGGGCGCATCAGCCGCTGGGAGCAAGTCGGCGGTCGTGCCGAAGCGATCCATTTGAACGCCGTTGCCGGTCCGCTGGATGGCGTTGAGTATGGCCTGCGCAAAGCGCTGTTTGGACGCGGCAATATTCCGGTGGCGGCGGAACGCTGGTACCTGAATACCGCGCAATTGGAAGCCGGCATCATGATCGATCCGAATGGCCTGGCGGTCAGCACCTTGTCCAACGTGCAGGGCAACGCCAAGCTCAAGCGACTGAGCATCGAAGGGGTGACGGCGACCACCGCGATGGTCGCGGCTGGCGAATATCTGCTGGTGACACCGCTGTTTTTGGTGTATCGCAAGGACGCCGCCGAAACCAGCGGCGCACGGCGTTTTCTGCATTTTCTGCAAAGCGATGCCTATACCCAGATCGCGGTGGCACAGGCCAAGGTGGTGCCGGTCAGCCAAGCGGGCGCGTTGAACGACATGTTTGCCGTGCGCGAACAGAAATTGCTGGCGATGTTGGCCGATCCAGCGCCGCTGCTGATCGCGGCGGAGACGCCGATCATGGCAGTGGTGCCGATCGCGCCCATCAAAGCCACCGGCAAGGGCAAGAAAAAACCGGACAGCACCGCGGCGCCGACCGCCGCCACCGCGCAATGATGCGGATTCGCGCGCTCAGCCTGGATCTGGACGATACCCTGTGGCCGATCCAGCCGACCATTCAGGCGGCCGAGCAAGCGGTGTTCGATTGGCTCTCGGCGCGATGCCCGCATGTCGCCGGGCAGTGGTCGCTGGTCAGCATGCGAGCGTTGCGCGACCAGATCGCCAGCGACCATCCCGAACTCGCGCACGATTTTGGCGCCCAGCGCAAACTGTCGTTGGCGCAAGTGATTGGCGGCCCGCAGGCCGATCAGGCCGAATTGGTCGAGCAGGCATTCGAGATTTTTCTGGCGGCCCGCAATCGGGTCACGCTGTACGCCGAAGTGGACCATGCCTTGCCCAGACTGGCGGCCTTGCTGCCGTTGATTTCGCTGAGCAATGGCAACGCCGATTTGCAGCGCATGGGGCTGGCGCAACATTTCGCCGCGCGCTTGTCGGCCCGCGACGTCGGCATTGCCAAACCCGACGCCAAGCTTTTTCAGCACGCCGCGCGCACGCTGGATCTGCCGATCGCCGCGATCGCCCACGTCGGTGATGATCCACTGCTCGATGTGCAGGGCGCCAAAGCCGCCGGCATGTTTTCGATCTGGCTCAACCGCGACCGCCGCACCTGGGATCTGCCGGATCGCCCGGATCTCGAAGTGACGCAACTGACCGAGCTTTGCGATTGGCTCGATCAGCATCTTGCCCCTGCCAACCCTGCCTTGGAACCGGTTCCCGCATGACCTTGACCCCGACCACCCAGACCTCGCCCACCCCGCTGATCGCGCTCGATCCAGCGACACTGAGCAGCTATCTCAATAGCGCCGATGCCGGCGTCCGCAACTGGGTCCAGGCCAGCGCTTTTAGTGCCGCCGCCGGCAGTTACTGCCTGCTGCCAGATGCCCGTGGCGGCTTGGCGGCGGTGTTGGTCGGCGTTGGCCAAAGCGATGACTTGTATGCGCTGGCGGCCCTGCCGCTGGCCTTGCCGGAGGGCGAGTACGCCCTCAGTAGGCTCGGCCTGGCACTCGATCCGGCGTGCGCCGCGCTCGGTTTTGCGCTCGGCAGTTATCAGTTCACCCGCTACCGCGCCGCCAAGCGGCTGGCGGCGCGGTTGCAGTCGCCGGCGGGCGGCGATGCCGCCAGGCTAGCCGCGCTCGCCGAAGCCACCGCGTTGACGCGGGACTTGGTCAACACGCCAACCGAAGACTTGGGCCCGGAACAATTTTCGGTGCTGGTAGAAGCGTTTGCCGGGCGCCACGGTGCGGTGTTCAAACCGACCGTGGGCGAGGATTTGCTCGACGCCAACTTTCCGGCCATTCACGCCGTCGGCCGCGCCAGCCATCGCGCACCGCGGCTGCTCGAGCTCAGCTGGGGCGACCCCAAGCACCCGCTGCTGGCGCTGGTCGGCAAAGGCGTTTGTTTCGACACCGGTGGCCTGGACCTGAAGCCGAGCGACGGCATGCGCCACATGAAAAAAGACATGGGTGGCGCCGCCCATGCCTTGGCCCTGGCCCAGTTGATCATCCAGCGCGGTTTGCCGCTGCGCTTGCTGGTGTTGTTGCCGGTGGTGGAAAACGCCATTGCCGCCAATGCCTATCGGCCGGGCGAGGTGATCCACACACGCTCGGGCTTGACCGTGGAGATCGACAACACCGATGCCGAAGGCCGCGTCGTGCTCGGCGATGCGCTGTTCTACGCCAGCGAACACGCGCCCGATCTGGTGATTGATTTTGCCACCTTGACCGGCGCCGCCCGGGTCGCTTTGGGCGCCGACCTGGTGCCGATATTCAGCAATCGCGATGACCTGCGCGAGCTGGCGGTGGCCGCCGGCACGCGGGTCCAAGACCCGCTGTGGCCAATGCCGTTGTGGCAACCCTATCGCCGCATGCTCAATTCGAAAGTGGCCGATCTGGCCAACAGTGGCGCCTCACGGCAGGCCGGCTGCATCACCGCAGCGCTGTACTTGCAGGCGTTTGTTCCGGAGCGGATTCCCTGGCTGCATCTGGATACTTACGCCTGGAACGATGGCGACCGCCCGGGCCGACCCCAGGGCGGCGAGGCCTTGGGCCTGCGCGCGATGTTCGAGTTTCTCGAGCAACGCTATCGCTGTTGCACCGTCGGCTGATCGTCGCCAGCGGGAGGGTCGCCGACGGTCGGTTTGCGGCGGGCGATAACCATCGCCTTGAGCGTGTTCAGCGCGCTGCTGAGGACGTAATCATCGGCGAGTTCGCCGTCGGTAGCGGTCGCCGCCGTTGCCGGGGCAGCCGCGGCGGACGCGCTCGCCACGGCATTGAGGTGACCGGGCAGACTGGCTTCGCTGCTGATCATTTGCGCCGGGTGATCGAGCGGCGCCAACTGTCGATCAGCCAGTTCGATATCCGGGGCAATGCCTTGCGCCTGAATGCTGCTGCCCGAGGGCGTGTAGTAGCGCGCCGTGGTGATCTTGATGGCGCCGCCAGCGGGCAGCGGCAGGATGTTTTGCACGGAACCTTTGCCAAAGGTGCGCTGGCCGAGGATCAGTGCGCGCCCTTGGTCCTGCAACGCGCCGGCCACAATCTCGCTGGCCGAAGCCGTGCCAGCGTCGACCAACACCACCAACGGCGCCCCCGCCAGCAGGTCGCCGGCGCTAGCGCTGAAGCTGCGGTTGGCACCTTCGGTACGGCCACGGGTGGTGACGATCAGGCCAGCTTGCAGAAACAGATCGGCCACTTCGACGGCACCGTCGAGCACGCCACCGGGATTGTCGCGCAGGTCCAGAATCAATCCACGCAACGGTTGTTTGGCGCTGGCCAGTTGCCGCAGGTGCTGGCGCAAGTCGGCGCTGGTGTTGAGTTGAAACTGGCTGATGCGCACATAGCCGTAACCGGGTTGCAGCAGTCGCGCGCGGACCGAACGCGTGCGGATCACTTCGCGCACCATGCTCAACTCCAGCGGTGTGCCCGAACTCTCGCGATCCAGGGTCAGGGTGACGCGGGTGCCGGCGGCGCCGCGCAACAAGTCGACGGCGTCGGCGTCGTTGCCATCCACTTCTTTGCCATCGATCGCCAGAATGATGTCGCCAGCGCGCACCCCGGCACGACTGGCGGGTGAGTCGTCCAGCGGTGCAATCACCCGCAGAAAGCCGCCGGCGGCGATCACTTCAATGCCGAGGCCGCCATAGCGGCCGCTGATGTCCTGGTCCCAGGCTTTGAGTTCGTCGGCGTCGAGATATTGGCTATGCGGGTCCAGCGAACTCAACAAGCCGCGGATCGCCGCTCGCATCAACTTTTGGTCGTCGACCGGTTCGACATAGGCCTCGCGGATGCTGCGGAATACCGACACAAACGTGCGCAGATCTTGATCGCTGACGGCAATCTCCGGGGTGATCGCCGGGTCCGGAACGGCTGCCGCAGGGCCACTGGCAGTGGCCGCGGCAACCGCGAGCAGGCACCACAAAAGCAAAACGCTACGCATGGTCTTAAGCATCCTTTGGATCGGCCGAAAGCACCGCCGTGGCGGTTCGCCGATGATACGCTCGCTTTGGCATCATCGACTTCACCGCGCCGCGCCGGATCGGTTCCGCGGGTGCCTGGTATCGGCGCCGCGCTGGCAGCGCTGGCAGAGGGTCTAAGGCGTTGTAAATCATTAAAGGTGCCATCTTGCTGGTCTTTTGCCCCGTCTGCTTCGTTGCGCAAAGGG
>PEUI01000195.1 GCA_002785585.1 Lysobacterales bacterium CG02_land_8_20_14_3_00_62_12 | reverse complement strand
GCGCGCAACTGCTGCTGCATCCGGGCAAAGCGTTCGGGCGGGCAAACGCCGAACTATCGTTGCCAGCGCAGAACGCTGGTGTGCTCGGACTGCCGGCCTCTGCGCCATTGTCAGCCGAACTCAAACTCGGCATCGACGGCGCCGATTTTCAGGTTTCTGGCAGCGCACAATTGGGTGCCACCGCGGCCAACATCGAATCGGCAAAGTGGACCTGGCAAAACAACGGCCTGGCCATTTCGGCGTTGCCGCTACAGATGGCCGGGCGCGGCCAGGTCTTGGTGCAGGGATTTCTGCCAGTCACCAGCGCTGGCGAGTTTGCGCTCATCGCCAGCACCGAATCCTTGCGTTGGAACGCCCCCGGCGCTGCCATCACCCAGTTTTCCGGCAGCGTGCGCTTGGATGGACCGGCCAGCGCATTGCGCATCACCCCCGATCTGCAGATCGACCATGCCGGCCTGCCCAGTGGCGGGCTCAGCGGCGCCCTGGTGTGGACACCCCCCGCGACACAAATGGTCGATCTGCGCCTGCAACTCGAACGTGGCAGTGCCACGATGAATGGCAGCTTGGCGCGTGGCGCGGCCAGCACCGCCGATGTGCGCGTCGTGCTCAAACAACTGGACCCAGCGCTGCTCTATCCGGATTGGCCGGGCTCCCTCAACGGGCAATTCCGCTGGCAGGGGGTGCTCGCTGCCGAAGGCGCCGTCGGTAGCCTCAGCAGCGAGGGCCTGCAAGGACTGCTGCGCGGACAACCGCTCAACCTGCATGGCCGTATTCGACTCGAGCGCAGCGCGCTCGCTGGCGCCGAGCTCAGCGCCACTTTGGGTTCTGCCCGCCTCGAAGCGCACGGTGAAGTCGCTGCCGGCCGGTCGCTGCAACTCAGCCTGCACGCGCCGAATCTGGCGGAGGTCCATCCGTCCGCGCGCGGTCGGTTGCTGATCGACCTGCGCCAATCCGACACCGTGCACGCGCATGTTGAAGGCCGCGCGCTGGCCTGGCAGGGCAGCACACTGGAGCGGCTCGATGTCGATGGCCAACTCGATCGCGGCAACGACCCTCTGCTGACACTGGACGCCAGTGTGGCGGCCTTGCGCATCGATCAAGGCGATCCGCTATCGGGTACTGCGCAGATTCGCGGCCGCCAGGCGCAACACCACGTGCAGGTTCAGTGGCACAGCCCGCTCGGCAGTTTCAGCGCCCAAGCGCAGGGCCGCCTGAACTACGCCGCCAAGCAGCCCACGGCTTGGGTGGGCGTGATCGAACAAGCCGCCCTCACACTCGGCCAGACGCCGCCGCTGCAATTGGTCGCGGCCACTGCCGTACACCTCAGCGCCGATGACATGACGCTGGATCAACACTGCTGGCGCGCCGAACCCAACACCACCCTGTGCGGAAAATTGCGTTGGCAGAACGCACAAGGCGAACTCGACTTTGCCGCTACCGATCTGCCGCTGGCGAGCCTGGCACTGCTGCGGCCAGACCTGTCGATACCGAGTGTCACCGGCAATCTGGCCGCGCAGGGCCAACTGCGCTGGTCCGGAAATCGCCTGCTCAGCGCGCAGATCAGCCTGCAAGCAGCACAAGGCCAAATGCAAATCCCGGAGCGGCCCGACTTGCTGCTGGGCTTTCAGCAACTACAACTGCAAGGCCAGTTCGCCGATGGCCATGGCAACCTTGACCTGCACAGCGCGCTGTTGCCGGATGGCGAAATCCGCGCCGCTTTCCAGTTGCAACAAAACGCTGGCGAAGCCCTCCACTTCGATGGCGACATCAACTTGCTGGTGCGCGATCTAAGCGCGCTGGAGGCCTACACCACCGAAATCGCCGACCCCAGCGGTCGCGTCAACGGGCAACTCCATTTACAAGGCAGTCTGACCGATTGGCATGCCAGCGGGGCACTGGCCCTGGTTGATTTCAAAGCCGAACTACCGAGCCTGGGACTGACCTTGCGCGACGGCGCGCTCGCCCTCGCCGGGGTGCCAGAAGGATTGATCGTGCGCGGCGCCGTCAACACCGGCACCGGCAGTCTGACCGTGGACGGCCGCATCGCGCCGGGCGCGATCCAATCGCTTGCCTTGCAGATCCGTGGCGAACAGGTGCAACTGGTCAACATCCCGGCGCTGCGTATTATTGCCAACCCGAATCTGCAACTGGAACGCGACGCCGATGGTTGGCACCTCAGCGGCCAGATCGTCGTGCCCAGCGCCCGCATCCTGGCCGAGCAACTGTTGCCACCGCAACTGCAAAGCGCCGATGTCGTGGTGATCGATGACCCGCCGGCCGAGACGCCCTTGCTGGATCGCTGGCGCGCTGCGGTCCAGGTGCAACTGGGCGATGATGTGCGCGTCACCGGATACGGCTATGACGGCACCCTGACCGGCCGCCTCGCCATCGAACAATCCAATCGGCGTTCGGCAACCGCCAGCGGCCAACTGGATCTCGCCGGCAAATACGCCGCCTACGGCCAAAAACTCACCATCACCCGCGGCCGCCTGGCCTACGCTGCCAGCCGCCTCGACGAACCCAGCCTGGACCTGCTCGCCGAGCGCAAGGTCGCCGAAACCAGCGTCGGCCTGGCGATCACCGGCACTGCGCAAAACCCGCAGTCACGGGTCTATTCGCGACCGGCACTGAGCGAATCCGAAGCCCTCGCCCTGCTGGTCACCGGGCGCCCGCTTGGCAATGTGAAAAACGCCGACCGAGGCCGACTCTCCGGCGCCGCGCTGGCGCTGGGCAGCATCGGCGGCGACCTGCTGGCGCGCAACCTCGGCCTCGATGAACTCGGTGTCGGCAGCGACGCCACCTTGCGCAGTGAAGCCTTCACCATCGGCAAATTTCTATCACCGCGCCTCTACATCGGCTACGGCATCGCCCTACTCACCCGCGGCGAAGTCTTCACCATCCGCTACCGCCTGAGCCGGCACCTGGACATCGAAGCCAACGCCAGCGAACGCAATCGACTGCTGCTCAACTACCGCATCGAACACTGAACCGTCACGCCGGTGCCGTCGATTGGTCGACAGCGAAACCGCCAATCCATGGGGAATGACTGCGCGTGGCGCGGCCGCAATCAGCGCGGTCGAAGTCGCGCACGGCAAAAGTGGGCCGCTCGGGGCCGGGCACTGCTTCCACCAGCGGGCAATACCGCGTGTCTTTGCGGCGGCTTGGATGGCATCAAAAAACAAACGGATTCCGAGGTACCCAACCCGTCGAGCCTGTCACCCTGGGCGACCGCGCCATCGACATCGACTTTCGACCCGAACCGAAGCACGTACCGATCTTATGCGTGGATCAGTCGGAGTCGGTTTACCCACGGGCGGTATATTCCCCAGCATGGGCATCTGACCGTCAGAGGTCCAGCTCCGAATGAGAGCCAAGCCGCGCCAGAACGAGACGGGCAGGATTGTCCTCAGTGCCGCCGCCCGCAATGAGCCGATAAACCAGCACCAAGTCCGGCCGCACATGGCAATCCAGGTAATCCTTCCAGTTGCCGGTGAGCGGGTGGTCTCGGTATTTCGCTGCAAGCGGCACATCGTTCACCAAAGCGGTGATGACCTGCTTAAGATCGGTATCCAACAGGGCGCGGTTTGAGCCTTTTTCCGCTCGCCTGAAATCCCGCTTGAAAGCGGTCGTCGGCTCAATCTTCCTCATGAAGATCGGCGAACAGCGCCTCGACAGAGTCAAACCGCTTGAGGCCGCCACGCTCGATTTCGGCAAAAGCAGCCAGAGTTTCCGCGTTCGGCTGGAACAGCCCCGGAGGAATGACCTTGTCTTGGGCAATGCGGGTCATGAGTACGCGCACAACACCGCTCACCGTCAGGCCAGAAGCCTCAATGACTTGGTTTGCAATGTCCTGAATGTCACCCGGAACGCGGGCTTGAACCATGCGGCTGACGGCCATGATGTCTCTCCTTTTGTATTTCACTGTAATACAGTAGCCAATGACGATCAAGTGTGTGGCGGCGAAGTCGCCTTTCTCCCACTGGCAATGGCGGGGGCGGTGGGTAGAGGTGTGCAGCGGTTGCGCGCAGCAAACCCAAGCAAATCCTGATAATCGGTTGCGCGGCCTGGCGGTGGCTGCTGTTGGCTGATGATCGTCAGGGCTTTTCGAAACGGGAATCCGCACCGCTGCTGATCATTGGCCGACCGGCGGCTGCCAAAGTTCTACCTTGTTTCCTTCGGGATCGATGACCCAGGCAAACTTCCCGTATTCGGATTCTTCGATCTTGTCGAGGACATTGCAGCCTTCTTCGCGCAAGACCTTGACCAGTGCGTGGAGATCCTCCACCCGGTAATTGACCATGAAAGTTGCCGTGCTGGGGGCAAACTGGTCACCTTGCGCCGAACCAATCGACCAGACGGTGGTGCCGGCCACCGGATTGCCACCGCCGTCGGTCCAGGTAAAAGCGGTGCCACCCCATGCTTGGACATCGATCCCGAGGTGCCGCTGGTACCAAGCGCGCAACGTCGGCGCGTCTTTGGCTTTGAAGAAAATGCCGCCAATACCAGTAACACGTTTCATAAAACCTCCAAGCTCGGGTGGTGGTGGGGGACAGTGTTGTTTACGGCTTCGCTCAGCCAACGCCTTAGCCGCGTCGCGCCGGCAAAAACCGGCTGTTACGCAGCAGTGCCGCTGATACCAGCGACACCAGCACGCCGACCGGGAAGATCTCCACGAACGTCATCGGCAGGCGGAACATCGGGTCCGCGTATTGAACCTTGAACGCCTCCATGTCGGCGCTCAACTTCGCCAGCGCCTCGGCGCTCGCGCCGTTCGCCTGCTCGCTCGCGATGATCGCCTGCGAATAGGCACTGGCGAAATCCATCTGCGTCATCGCCTGCACCGCCTCCCACGCGACCACGTAAAAGATACCGGCGATGAAGCTGATCCCCAGCCCAATCGCGAGCGCCGACCAGAACCCGATCACCCCGCCCCGGTCCACGTCCCGGTGCTGCTTGATCCCGACGAACACCGCGCTCAAAGCGATCAGCATCGTCGTATAGCCGATCAGCATGCCGTATTTCAGCGGCGGCATCCCGGAGAACGCGGTAAAAGTGACGAGCTCGAAGCCGCCGACGACCAGACCGGCGATCACGCCGTACTTCAAAATGGTGCGCAACATGGGGTGCCTCCGCAGTGGTGGGTGGAGCCGCCATTGACCGCGATTCGGCGCCGCCTGGCAATCGCCCGAATGGGTGATTCTGGCGCATTCACCCCGAATAATCCGCCATCAAGGCACGATCCCCAGCTCGCGCGCCCGCCGGATCGCCTCGGTCCGCCGTTTCGCCCCCAGCTTCTCGAACAGCCGCGCCACGTGCGTCTTGATCGTGTTCGGCGAGACATGCAGGCGCAAAGCGATCTCCTTGTTGGCGTAGCCCGCTGCCAATTCGTGCAGCACCTCCAGCTCCCGCTCGCTCAGGCCCAGCGCCGCCTGCGCCTTAGGATTGCCGTCAAAAGCAACCGGCGCCGCCGTGGCAAAGACCCGCGCGCCCAGCACGATACCAAGCACCAGAAAAGCGGCCGCAACCAGAGACAGATAGACATCGCCCGAATGCAACCGCACCAGGCGCTGGTAATCGAGCCACTGCAGCGCCAGCGAACCCGCCGCCAGCAGCGCCCCGTAGCCAACTACGCGTTTCCACATCCCCGCCTCCGCTCGCCCCGCACGCGGTCATCTTAGCGCCGGTCCACCGGCGGCAAGTGCAGGCCACACGGTTCGACACCGGGCAGCCTCTTCCGAAATGGGATCGGCTGTTTGGTTGCAACGCGCGAACTTGAAGCGGTTGATGAAAGCTCCTGAAAGTGCTGGACATCCAGCGGTTATGCGCATGTGTGTCCAGCTTCCAGTCCATGCGCATGGGTGTCCAACTTCCAGTCCCTGAACCTTGAACGCCTCCATGTCGGCGCTCAACTTCGCCAGCGCCTCGGCGCTCGCACCGTTCGCCCTTTCGTTCGCGATGATCGCGTTCGAATGCGCGGTGGCAAAATCCATCTGCGTCATCGCCTGCACCAGCTCCCACGCGACCACGTAGAAGATCCCGGCGATAAAGCTGAT
>PEUI01000234.1 GCA_002785585.1 Lysobacterales bacterium CG02_land_8_20_14_3_00_62_12 | reverse complement strand
GCCGAGTTTCTTGCCGGCCACGGCATCTGCCTGCCGTTGTTGCAACTCGGTCTACCGGATCAGTGGCTGGAACACATGCGCCGCGAAGAAATGCTGGCGTCGGTGGGACTGGATGCCGCCGGGATTGCCAACAGCGTCGCTGAGCGCTGGCCGCAATTGCAAAAAATCGCCTGACCGCGACCGGCGCGCAGCGCACTCGTTCAGGCGCGGCCGCTGAACTCTCCGGTCTCGGTGTTGACGCGAACCTTTTCCCCATTGACGATGTATTCCGGTACCTGGATTTCGAGCCCGGTAATCAATCGCGCCGGTTTGTTGCGTTTGGTCGCCGAGCCACCGCGCAGTTCGGGTGGGGTGTCGACCACTTCCAGCGTCACCATTTGCGGCATCTGCAAACCCACCGGGTTGCCCTCGATCAGCATGATCTGGGCATCTTCCAAGCCCTCGGTGATGTAACCAGCCGCTTCGCTGAGCGCACTCGGATCGAGCAGAAACGGCGTGTAGTCCTCGCTGTCGAGGAACACGTAGGTGGGGCCGTCCATGTAGGAAAAAGTTACCGGGCGACGACTCAACTCGACCTCGTCGAGGGTGTCTTCGGCGCGCAAACTCAAGTCGAACTTGAGGTTGCCGGGGATCGAATACAACACGAATCGATAGGTGGTGTTGCCACCGCGAGCGGTCGGTGTGCTTTTTTCGACGCCGTGTACGCGCCAGGTCTGGCCGTTGTGGGCGACGACATTACCCTTCTTGATGTCATAGGCTTTCAACATGTTGGCTGGTTCTCGAACGGGGATGGATTTCAATGATGCGCACAGTTGCCGTGCTGGCCGGGCATTATTTGGGTGGCAGGCGAATGGCGCCATCAACGCGGATGGTGCTGCCGTTGACATAGCGATTTTGTAAAACGAAGGCCACGGTTTGCGCGAATTCTTCGGCTTTGCCGAGCCGCGACGGGAACGGCACCTGCGCACACAGCGACTGATAGACGTTATCCGGCATGCCCTCGACCATCGGCGTATGAAACACACCGGGGGCGATGGTGACGACGCGCACGCCGATCCGGGCAAACTCGCGCGCCATCGGCAGGGTCATTGCGACCACCCCGCCTTTTGAGGCGGAATAGGCGCATTGTCCGATCTGGCCTTCGAAGGCGGCGATCGAAGCGGTATGGATGATCACGCCGCGCTCGCCATCTTCGCCAGCGGCATTGTGTTGCATTGCTGCGGCGGCGGCTTTGGCGATGTTGAACGAGCCGATCAGGTTGACCCGCACCGTGGTCTCGAATTGCGACAAAGGCATCGGTCCGTCTTTGCCCAGCACCCGGCCAGCGCCCAGAATGCCGGCACAGTTGATCGCCGCATTGAGTCCACCGAGTTGCTGCGCAGCGCTGGCGACGGCGGCGAGCACTTGGCCTTCATCGCTGACATCGACGCGCTGGAAGGAGGCGGCGGCACCCAGCGTGACCAGAGCGGCTGCGCCTTTGTCCGCATTCACGTCAAACAGCGCCACCCGGGCGCCTTGAGCAATCAAGTGGCGGGCTACCGCCAGGCCCAATCCAGAGGCGCCGCCGGTGATCACGGCGCGTACTTGTTCGAGGTTCATCGGCGTCTCCAAAAAAGACGCGCATTATGCCGCATGCGAGCGTCGGCGGCGGTTTGGGTGCAGTTGCCGCTCGCCGATCCGGTTACCGGTCAGCGTAAATTGTAAAAAGCGTGATCGCCGATGGTGGCGACCGGCGTGCCCACCGCCCACTTTGGCAACACCGTGTTGAAGGCAAAGAAATGGTCTGCACCCGGCACCACCGATGGCCGCATACGCTGCGGCAGTTGCGCCAATCGCAGGGAATCGACGGCAATCCGCCAGGCGCGGTTCCAGGCTTGTTGGTTCTTGATCTGCATTTTTCCGGAAACCATACTCGGTGCGAATTGCCCGGGCTGCAGCACCACCGCACAAACGGTGGCACCATAACGCTTGGATTCCAGTCGCCGCAGGGCCACTTCGGCCACGGCGTATTGGCCTTGGATGGGTTGGTCGCGGGCTTCGAGATAAATGGTGGTGGCCAGACACATCGGATCAGCGATTGAGGTTGGCGCAACCAAAGCAGCCCATAGCAACAGGGATAAAGTCATCGGGATTTCCTCTTGGGTGACACGAGCTTGAGATGCCGGATTGGCACTCGCTACAGACGTCGACTAACAGACGCACACTCGATCAGGCAGAGCCGCGTTGGCGGCGATAAGGGGAGCGCACTGTAACCTCTGGCGATCAGAGCGAATACTCTTTCGCTGAATGCCGATTCAGTTTGATTGCTGCATAAGCGTCACCGTTCTATTCGCCGCGGGTGTTGGCGCTGCTCTCGGCGCGGCCTGCGGGCGCCGAGAGGATGCCAACATCGACGCCACTTTCATCCCCACGGCAATCGGCTACAGTGTCAACGCCAAGGGCAGCTTCGCCCGGTTAGCGAGGAACGTAAGTCATGCTTCGATCTCGGTGGGTTGTGTGGTTGGCGCTGGCCATGGTGCTGTCCAGCTTGGGATTCAGCTCGGTGGCCCCGGCGGAGGAACTGGCGCCGAGCGCCACCGCAATCCGGCCGATCTTGTTGGGTTCCGCGGTGCCGGAGGTGCCGTTGAAGACGGTGGCGGGCGAATCGGTATCGTTGTCGCAGCAGATCGCTGGCAAGCCCACGGTGCTGGTGTTTTATCGTGGCGGTTGGTGCCCATTCTGCAATTTGCAGTTGAGCGAGTTGCGCTTGATCGAGAAAGACCTGGCGCTCGTTGGCTATCAGATGATCGCCATCAGTCCGGACCGTCCCGAGGAATTGCGGCGCACCTTGGACAAACACCAGCTCTCCTACACGCTGCTGTCGGATAGCAAAGCCGCGGCGCTGAAAGCCTTCGGCATCGGCTTCGTGCTCGATGCGGCGACCACCGAAAAGTATGCCGGTCATGGCATCGACATCGATCACGCCTCCGGTGAAACGCATCACGCATTGCCGGTGCCGTCGGTATTCATTGTCGATGCTGAAGGGCGATTGCAGTTCGAGTATGTGCATCCAGACTACCGAATCCGCGTTCCCGGTGACGTGGTGCTGGCAGCGGCACGCAGCATCGCCAAGCGCAAGCACATTCTGTCGCCACAGCCCTGAAACAAGCGCTGGCCGAGAGCGCCGACGCAAACGCGTCGGCGCAGGTCGGCAGTTCAGCCTTGAAAGAATCGCGATCACGACCGGGTCCACTGCCATGCCACGGCATTCCCGACGCGGCATTTGCTCGCCCAGATGCTTTGCTCTGCGCTTGCGTTTTTTAATGGTTCGCTTGGAGCTGGCATGCGTTTTGACTTTGCTCGACATTGGCGTTGGCTGATCTTGTTATTGCTGATCGGGGTGATTTTCACGCTTTGGCAATCGGGCCTGTTGCGCGAATTGAACTTGACCGAGTTGCAGTCGCGGCGACTTGAACTGCGGGCGTGGACATTGGCCCATCCCGGCTTGGCCGCCGCCGAATTTTTCGCGTTGTATGTTCTGATTACCGCCAGCTCGCTGCCCGGCGCCGCGATCCTGACCCTGGCCGCTGGCGCCATGTTCGGTTTGCTCGAAGGCAGTTTACTGGCCTCGTTTGCCAGCAGTGTCGGTGCCAGCCTGGCATTCTTGAGTTCCCGTTTTCTGTTGCGCGATGGCCTTCGCAGCCGCTATGGCGAACGCATCAAACACTTCGACGCCGGCATCGAAAAGGACTGTGCCTACTACTTGCTGAGCATGCGTTTGGTGCCGGCGATTCCGTTCTTTCTGGTGAACTTGTTGTCGGGGTTGACGCCGATGAAGTTGGGCAAGTTCTATCTGGTCAGCCAGATCGGCATGCTGCCCGGCACCCTGGTGTTTGTCTATGCGGGAACCCAATTGGCCGCCATCAAAAGTCTTGGCGATGTGCTATCGCCAGGCTTGCTCGCAGCCTTCGTGCTGCTCGGCCTGCTGCCGATCACCCTGCGCTTGTTGGGCCGCTGGTTGGCGACCCGGCGCGCGGCATGAGCCGCCACCTTTCCAATGATCGTGCGAGTAAATCGATGAAATCACGTTGGCTGTCCTGTCATGCGTCGTTCCAATCTTTGCCAATCTGGGTGCGGGTCTGGGTGGCGGCGATCCTGATTCCGATCAATCTGCTGCCGTTTTTCTTTCTGGATACCCCGACCGGGCAAGCCGCCGCCATCGCCGCCATTTTTGTCACCCTCACCAATGTGCCAATCATGTTGCGCGAGCGCGGCATGTCCCGGCTGATGTCGGTGCCGCACCTGATTGCCTGGATTCCGCTGCTGGTTTTTTTGATCCAGCATCTGCTGCGACCACCGGCTTTGGCGAACGGCGAATGGTTGCTGGCGGTCGGTTTGGTGGCGATCAATGGACTGTCGCTGCTGTTCGACGCGGTCGACAGTTGGCGCTGGTGGCGCGGTGAGCGCGGTGTGCCCGGTCAAACTCTTGGAGTTGCGCAATGAGCTGGTTGCTGATTGTGTCGGTTACGTTGGCGCTCGCGGCCGCGAACGGTGCCAACGATAATGTCAAAGGCGCCGCAACTTTGATCGGGTCGGGAGTGGTGGGGTATCGGGTAGCGATCAGTCTGGCCACCATCGCCACGGCACTCGGCGGGCTGGCTTCGATATTTTTGGTGAACGGACTGCTGGCGGCATTCAGCGGCAAAGGCATCGTGCCCGACGCGCTGACGGTGTCCGCGCCATTTCTGGAAGCGGTCGGCTTGGGCGCTGCGGCGACGGTGGCACTGGCGACTCGACTAGGCATGCCGATATCCACCACGCACGCGCTGATCGGCGGATTGCTGGGCGCCGGTTTGGCGGTGGATCCCACCAGCGTTCATCTCTTGGCTGCGCTAAACGCAATGTTGCTGCCGCTGTTGCTGTCGCCGTTGCTGGCGATTGCGTTGGCATTGCTATTGGTGCCGCTGCTGAAGCGTCGGCACTCGGCCAACGCCGCCGCTTGCCTCTGTTCTGAACCCGGTCTGCCAGAGACGGCTGCCGGTGCAGCGCTGGTGAACTCGGTCATTGTTTTGGGCGTGGACTCCGAAGCAAAGTGTCAGCCAATCCCAGGCCGTGTCATCTGGAAACTTCGATCCGGTTGGCTGCTGGACGCAGCGCACTTGTGCAGCGCCGCGGCAGTCAGTTTCGCGCGGGGCTTGAACGATACGCCAAAAATTGCCGCACTGATGGTTGCCGCTGGCTTTGGCGTCGCCTCTGCCACCAGCTTGGTGATCGTCGCCATGGCGTTGGGTGGCTGGCTGGCGGCGCAACGTGTGGCCGAAACTTTGGCCTTTCGGGTCACCCGCATGGACGTCAGCGAAGGCCTCGGCGGCAATCTGGTGACCGCACTATTGGTCATGGGCGCCTCTCGATTCGGCCTGCCGGTATCGACCACGCACGTCAGTACTGGCGCATTGTTCGGTATTGGACTCGGCAACCACAGCACCCGGCCATCGGTGATCCGGCAGATTCTGTTGGCCTGGCTGGTAACTTTGCCGGTGGCAGCTACCCTCGCATTGCTGACCCGGCTACTGCTGATTTGAGGCGAATCAGCGCAAGTGGACAAGCGTTGAAGCTGGA
>PEUI01000354.1 GCA_002785585.1 Lysobacterales bacterium CG02_land_8_20_14_3_00_62_12 | reverse complement strand
CCTCCGGTGCTCCCGACAGGCATGGCCCGCGCCTTCGGCACCGGTTATTTCCATTCCGCGGTCCGCAGTCCGCCCACTTCGGCGAAGTGCGCGTCGCGCGTCCATAGTTCTGCGTTGTGTTCAAGGGCGTGACTAGCGATCCAAGTGTCGTTGGTCGGGATTTTCCGGCCCAGGCGCCGCAGTTCCGCAGACAACGCCCCGTAGCGGTGCGTCGTGGCCCGCGTGATCGGCAGAAAATCCACGTAAGGCTCGGCAAGAAATTCGTCGAGGGTTGCCCGGTTTTCGGCATACCGATTGCCATGGCGGAACCCGTATTCGAGTTCTCCGACGACGATTGCCGACATCAATAGGCGTTCGATCCGTCCGAGCCGAAGCCGGATTCCTCGTTCGCCGCGAACCAGGGCGGTGTAGGCGTTGGTATCGAGCAGGGCAATCACGGTTGCAGATCGAGATCTGCTTTACGCATGTCGGCAACGGCTTTGTCGGTCGCCTTCACATCGCCCACGCTCATGCGCCCGGCAAACCGATTGAGCGCGTCGTCACCAATCGGCCGCGACGGCGAAACATCACGCTCCAGTCCGGCGCCGCGTCGCATAAGTTGCAGCGCCGCCTTGTTGAGCGATGTCGCATTGCGTCGTGCCAGTTCGCGAAGGTGCTTCTCCAGTTCCGAATCAAAACCGCGCAGCGTGAGCTGAGTCATAGCCATCTCCGATGAGTCGGGCGACTCATTCTGACTCACTGGGCGCGAGCGCGTCAACGGAATCTGACTTTGGCGGCGCTTACCCAGCGCGATCACTTGGGCTTAAGCGCAGCGCTGCCCAACATCTCGCAAGCCGAAAGCACCGCTGACGATCATGACCACCGCAATCCTGATGTTGGGGTTCGGCTGCGCCTCACCACCAACCTATGCGGTGGATGATGGATTTGTTGGTGTGACCGGCTGCCGGTGTTGGGGTGACCGGCATGCGCCGTTGACAACCGGCTGCGCCTACACACCACCAACCTATGCTGGATGATGGATTTGTCGGGGTGACCGGCACCCGGTGTTGGGGTTCGGCTACGCCTCACCACCAACCTATGTTGGATGATGGATTTATCGGGGTGACTGGCAGCCGGTGTTGGGGTGACCGGCAGCCGCCGTTGACAACCGGCTGCGCCTCACCACCCACCGATGCGCACCAGCCTGTGCATTGGACGATGGGCCGGTTGGGGTGGCCGACAGCTGCCGATGAAACCTGGTTGGCGGTGCCGGAAAATCAGCTTCGATCCGGCGCGCGGCGGAACGGTTGCGCGAGCAAGGCGGTGAGGCGTTGTTCGGCCGGTGGGCGAAATTGGTCCAGGCCGATCAGCATGTCGGCGGGCGCGCCCTTTGCCTGGTTGACGTAGCTGCCAAACAGGCGATCCCATAGCGACAGGATGTTACCGTAGTTGGAATCGGTTTCGGCGCGCACTACCGAGTGATGGATGCGGTGCATTTCCGGGGTGACCAGGCATCGGCGCAGCGCCTGGTCGATGCCCGCCGGCAGGGCGATGTTGCCGTGGGTCCACAGCGCAAACGCCAGCAGCAGCGATTCGTAGACGGCGACCACCACCGGCGCGGCGCCGAGCGCGGCGATGACGGCGAGTTTGTAGACCATCGACAACACCATTTCGAACGGATGGAAGCGCACCGCCAGGCTGACATCAAAGCCGGTGTCGCTGTGGTGCACGCGATGCAGGCGCCACAACCAGGCGTAGCGATGCATCAGCCGATGCTGGCCGTAGATGGCGGCATCCAGCGCGGCAATGCTGATCAGCGCTTCGATCCAGAACGGCCACGACAACCGATTGAACAGGCCGATGCCGAGCGCGGCGATGATCGCTGCAAACGCCGATGCGGCGAGTGGAATCGCCAGCCGCAACGCCAGCGTGGAGACCGCACTGAGCGCCAGGTTGTGCGCCCAGCGCGGCCAATACGGCAACCGCCGACGGCGTGGGATTAGGCGTTCGAGCAACGCCAGCAACAGTAGTCCGCCGACAAATACCGAGAGCCGAAACCAGGCTTCATGCTGGAGCAAGGCCGCCGACATCACGCGAATGGCCTCGCCGACGCTTGGCAGTCGACGGCGCTGACCGGCGCCGCCGGGTCTCGCCACGCGGCGTCGTCAAGTTGCTCCATAAAACTCAGCAATCGCTGCTGCGCCGGTGTCGGCGCGGCCAATTGACGCAGCGCTTGCTGGCATGGCGGCCAGTCGGCCGCCGTATCGACATCGCCCAGAACACCGAGCTCCAGCCAGTCTCCACAGTTTTGCATCTGCGCGCGAAATTGTTGCGCGCTGTCGGCCTGACTGTAGGTCACGGCTTCCCAATTCGCTGTGGCCAGCGGCCGATTGCTGCCAAATAACCAGAAGCCGCCATCGGTGGCCAGGCCGATCACCGCACGCGGCAACGGCGATTGCAACCAGCACGCCGCGCGCCGCAGTTCGTCGGCAGCCAGTTGCGGGGCGTCGGCGCCGATCAACAACGCAAAGCCATGGCGCTCGAGCAATTGCCGATGCACCCGCGCCATACGGGTGCCGAGGCCGCCCTCGCCCTGACCGATGCGGGCGGCACCGCGCCAGGCGGGATCGTCGAGCGCCGCCGCTTCGGCAATCGCCCAGTAAACGTGCAGGCCAACGTTGGCCGCGGCGGTCTCGGCCACTTCCATCACAGCAACGGCGGCGGCTTGATACCAGCCAGTCGCGGCGCTGCCACCAATACCAGCAGCAAGCCTGGTTTTCAGCGCAGAATGGCCGGGCGTCTTGACGAAAATGGCCAACCCACCCGAGCCCGCCCGATGCGGCGGAGCACGGCTCGCAGCAGCGAACCTTCGCGCCTGTTGCCAGCTCGCCAGCAGGTGCCGGAAGGTCGTCGCCCACCAGCCGTGTTCGCGATATTTGCGTGCGCTGGTGTGGATGGCGACAGCCACGCGACGCTGGCCAAGGCCGGCCCGTCGCGCCCGCCAGACCAGGTCATGATCCTCCCCCCAGGCAACCGCCGGATCAAAACCGCCAAGGGCGGCAAAATCGCTCGCCGCCAGAAACAATCCCTGATCGCCAAAAGGCAAGCCAAGGTAACGACTGCGCCAATTGGCGCCGACGGCGTTGAGCCCCATCCACCGCGGGCCATCGTCGGCGAACGCCAGATCGAAATAGCCGAGCCGGCCGGGCAATTCGGCGAGCGCTGCGGCCAATGGCGCCCAGGTCTTTGCCGATAGCCGCGAGTCGGCGTGCAGAAACCACAGCACGCGGCCGTTCGCCGCCGCCGCTCCGGCGTTTTGTTGCAGCGCGCGTCCGCGTGGGCACTCGATCCACTGCACACGGGCCGACCGTGCCGCCGTCCATGCCGCCCAATCGGTCGGCGCGGTATTCCCATTACACGCCACCAGGATCACTTCTGCGCTACTCGGCAACTCGGTCAGGTCGCCGAGCAAAGCCCGCCAATCGGCCTCGCCCGGCCCGAGCGGAATGATGATCGACAGCTCGGCCAGCGACGCCATGATTCAGCAGCACGCACCGCTGGTCGCGGCGGCAGCGTTCGGTCCGGGAGCGCAGTCGTACAAACCGAAATGCACGGTTTTTTCGCCGGCAATGCGAAAATGCCTGGCGTAGCGAGTGCGCCCGAGCATGTCGGCGGTGTTGCCGCAGACGGTCATCGGTTTGCCGGTTTCCAGATGGTGGTGGTCATCCAAATCGAATGCATGCGGCAGCTCGGCAATGCTGCCCTGATACCAGGCGACCTGGCCGAAGTCTTCGCAGCGATCTTCCAGATCGAGCTTGAAGGCGCGCACGGTGACCGAACGAAACCGCACGTGGCCGATCTTTTGTTGCAGGGCCGGATCATCGACGACAATGGCCGATTCGCTGACTACCCGCACATCGGCGCAGCCGATTTCCTGCATCAGCCGGCGGAAGTCTTCCCAATACATGGCGCCGCCCAGACATTCGCCCAACAGCACCGGATCGGCACGCAGCTCGGCGGCAATCCGCCGATCGGCGAACACGTCCGAAAAATACAGCTCGCCGCCAGCTTTGAGCACGCGAAAAATCTCCCGCAGCACGCGCGGTTTTTCCGGTGACAGATTGATCACACAGTTGGAGACCACGACATCGATGCTGGCATCGGCGATACCCGCGCTGGAAAGATCTTCGATCAAGCCATCCTTGAAACTGACATTGCTGTGATCGTGACCAAAACGCTCGGCGTGCCAGGACTGGTAGCGGCGCGCGAGTTGCAGTTGTTCCGGGGTCATGTCGACGCCGATCACCTGGCCGTTGGGCCCCACCAGTTGCGACAGCACGTAGCAATCGCGGCCGCTGCCACAACCGAGATCGAGCACCGTGCAATCGGCCAGGGCCGGTGGCATCGGCGAGCCACAGCCGTAATAGCGATCACGAATTTCCTCGTGGACCTGGCTGATCAACGGGCGCAAATGCAGCGGCACCGATTCCAGCGTGCAGCAGGCGTTGGTCTTCAGGTCGCGCGAGGAGGTGAGGGTTTTGCCGTAATACTCGGCAACGGTTTGATGGGTGTCGGCGGGCAGGATTTCGGAGGGCATGAGGTTTCCTTGAAGCAGATTGAACAATATTTTAGTGACCAAAGTTGCAGGCTAGCCACGGCGCCAGCGAAAAAATCGTTCCGACCAGCGCAGCGCGGCCTGCGGCGCGTGCGCGCGCTTCCAGTTGCCGGCGGCGTATTTGTTGGCTTCGGCCAGGGTCGGATAAATGTGGATGGTGCCAAGAATTTTGTTCAGGCCAATTTTGTATTTCATCGCCAGCACAAACTCAGCGAGCAAATCGCCCGCGTGCGCGCCGACGATGGTGGCGCCGAGGATGCGGTCGCTGCCCGGTGCGGTGAGCACTTTGACGAAGCCGACATCGCTGCCGTCGGCAATGGCGCGATCCAGATCGTCGATGCCATAGCGGGTAACTTCGACGCTGATATTTTGCGTGCGTGCCTCGTCTTCCGAGAGGCCGACGCGGGCGACTTCGGGCTCGGTGAAAGTGGCCCAGGGGATCACCCGGTAGTCCACCGGAAAACTCCAGAACGGCGCCAGCAGCGCATTGATCGAAGCGAACCAGGCTTGATGCGCGGCAAAATGGGTGAACTGGTGGGGGCCGGTCACATCGCCGCAGACAAAAATGTTCGGGAAATTGGTCGCCAGCCAGCGATCCGCCGTGATCGTGCCATGCGGGCTGATGCGCACGCCCAGTTCCTGTAGACCGAAACCCTCGACATTGGCTTGCCGACCCAAGGCAATCAGCACGCGATCAAAGCCAATCCGTACTTCGTTGCCATCGAATCGACAAACCAATTGCTGGCCGGCCTCGGTGTTTTCGAAGCGCAACGCCTGGTGGCTGAGGCGCAGGTCGATGCCTTCCTGCAAAAATTGGGCGCTGACCAGCGCCGCCGCATCGGCGTCTTCGCGCGGCATCAACCGTGCGGCACGGCCGACCAGCGTGACCTTGGCACCGAGGCGTGCGAACGCCTGCGACAACTCACAAC
>PEUI01000166.1 GCA_002785585.1 Lysobacterales bacterium CG02_land_8_20_14_3_00_62_12 | reverse complement strand
GGAACTGGTTAGCCTTGGAATCAAGGAATATCGCCAAACCTTCTTCAATCCGTACCTCGTGATCTATCGTGTCACCGGCAGCCAAGTCATCATCTACCTGATTGCGGATGGACGCCGTGAGATGCAAACAGTGCTGGCAAGAAGGCTGCTAGGCGCATAGACACTCTGCTGGTTCTAGCTAGAATCTACATGGCTTTGAACCAGTGCTCGCCAGTCCGGTGAGCCGGTTTTTCGGGCCTCGACCACACGCCACCACAATGTGAAATCCCAACCTCTATCCGGTTGGTTTTTTTGCCTGCGCGTGCCGGTTCGCCCGATTTCTCAAGTTTCCTGCGGACCTCGACAGTTCGTCTGTCGGCCAGTTGTGCGCTGCGATTGGCGACCCGTGATCGTCGGTCCATGCCGCGACTCGAAATGACAGGATTACGCCATGCCGTCTCACCCCTTAAGAAAGCGGTTGCCCAAGCCCGCCTGATGGTGCGCATGCGGGGCTTGACAACGGCCCCATTTATATCGACACTGTTTACGACAGCTATGGTGTCGTTATGAAATTCAACCTGAAACAACTCAGCGAACAGGCGGATGTCCCGGAACGCTCGATTCGCTTCTACATCCAGAAGGGCTTGCTGCCGCGTCCGCAGGGTGAGACGCGGGCAGCGGTCTACGACCACGGACACCTCGCCGACTTGCTGCGCATTCGCCAATGGCAGCAAGCCGGTTTATCGCTGGACGCCATCGGCGGTCTGCTGCAAGGCCACACGGCAGCACCGATCGCGCCGGCGCGGCCGGGCGCGGTCGAGGTGCGCTCGCACTTGATCGTTGCTGATGGTCTGGAACTGGTGGTGGCGCCCGAGCGCGCCGGACTGACCCAGGCGCAGTTGCGTCGCTTGTTCCATGCCGTGCGCTCGGCGTATGCCGAGGAGCTTGGCGAAGATGTTGTCGACCCCTGATCGGAAAAAAGGATAAAGCCCATGAACCGTAACCGCTCCGCTACCCCGCGCACGCCCCTGGCCAGCTCCACGCTGGACGTCAGCATCACCGATTTGATCGCCGAATACGTGCTGCGGCATCGCTTCGAGAACGATGGCAGCACACCGATCGAAGCGGTGTTCACGTTTCCGGTGCCGCTGGATGCTGCTTTTGTCGGAATGTGCGCCACCATCGCCGGCGAAACCGTGCGCGCGCAGATTCAGCCCAGGCGGCAAGCCAGCACGACCTATGACGACGCCATTGCGCAAGGCCATAGTGCAGTGTTGCTAAGCGCACCCGAGCCGGGCGTGCTGTGCAGCAGCCTGGGCAACCTCAAGCCCGGCGAATCCGGCGAGATCGAATTGCGCTTCGTCACCGAATTGCGCGTCGCCGACCGCAAGGCGCGCTTCAGCTTGCCGCTGCTGCATCGGCCGCGATATGGCGTTTGGTCCCTGGAGTACTTGGATCAGCCGAGCCATGACTTTGCGCTCTCGCATCCGCTGTCAGCGACCATTCGTGTGCGTGGCTTGCTGGCCACGGCACCGGTAAGTTGTGTCACCCACGCGGCGCGTTTTGCCCAGCAAGGCGATGCGCTGGAACTATCAATCGCAGGCGCGATGCTGGACCGTGATCTGGTACTGAGCTTTGAACTACTGCAGGAATTGCCGGCATGCGTGCATCTGATCGAAGACGGCGATGCCGCGCTCGGCCTGATCAGTTGCGTGCTGCCGCCGACGCCGAGGCCAGCGATCCCGCTCGACTTGTGCCTGCTGCTGGATTGCTCGGGCTCCATGAATGGCGCCGCGATCACCCAATCACGCCAGGCGCTGCTGTCGGTGACGGATGCACTGGGGCCAGACGATGGCATCCAGGTGGTGCGTTTTGGCTCAACGCTGGCCCCGCTGTTCCGCCGCCCGCTGCGCGCCACCGCGCAGGTGCGCGAAGCGCTGCGTGAACTGGCTCCGAGGATCAATGCCGACCTCGGTGGTACCGAAATGGGCGGCGCGCTGCAACACGCGCTGAAGTCGTTCGGGCCAGCCGATGCAGAGCGTTCACGCGCCATCATTCTGGTTACCGATGGCGCGGTGCAGGCAAGCCAGTTGGTGACCGCCCGCACCAGTGCGCAAGCGCTGGGCGTTCGCATTTTCGTGGTAGCAGTGGGTGGCTGCGCCGCCACGGAAGTGCTCGGCCCGCTGGCCGAATCAACCGGCGCCGTGCTCGAGCGTGCAGTACCGGCCGAGCCGATCGATGCGCTTGTGCTATGTCAGTTTCGCCGCGCCCGCTGTGACGGGCCGGTGCAAGTCGAGGCACAATGGGCAAATACGCAAGCCGACCCCATCGCCATTGGCATTGCCTACCCAGGCGATGCCCTGGCGCTCGCCGCATGCGTGCCTGGTGCGATCACAGGCGATGTGTACATTCGCGCTCCGGCGCTCGATTTCGCGCTGACGCTGCCAATCCCGGCACCCTCGCCTGCGCCGGCGCTGCGCGCGCTGCTCGGGCAACAACGGTATTGGCTCAGCGATGCCGGCAGCCGGGCCAAAATCGCCTTGCGCTACGGACTGCTGAGCGCGGAAACCTCGGCGGTACTGGTCAAACAACGGGCCGATGGCGAACAGATCGAGGTGATGCCTACCACCGTCGTGGTTCCGCAAATGGTGCCCGAAGACATGGACACCTGCGAAGCCATGGACAGCTGCGAAGCCATGGACGCCTGCAAAGACATGGACGCATGCTTAATGCCGCGGTTCCTGCGCAGGGACCGGAATCACACGCCCGATGCAGCGCTCGCCGGACTTGCATCATCGCCAGATGCGCCGGCGACTACCATTTCCGCCGCCTCCGCACACCTGATATTCAGCGAACTCTATCGGACCTTGCGCGCGCACCTCCTCAAGCCGGTGGCGGTTGCTGTAACGCTGACCAGCGTGCTCGAACAACTGCCCGCCGACCTGCGCCCCGCCGCGCGCGACCTGCTCTTGGCCAGCGGCCTGGCGCTGGATGATCCACGGGCGGCGGTGGCCACGCTGCGGGCCTTGAACGCGCTGTTGAACGACTCCGCATTCAGTGATGACGAGGAAGCACGCCTGACCATCGCCAGCCATGTCGGCCGTTCGACATGGGCCGTTCTTGACGACCACGAGGCGCGGTTGCAAGAGCGGCTCAAAGCCCTGATGAAAAAGGGCTCGGCGGGGTCTGCTGTCGCCGTCGCGCAGGCATCGTGACGATCCACACACTCGCGTCACCGCCATGCTGACCCCGACCCGGTTTCTCGGGCCGCCGGATAAGCGATTCAATATCGCCATCCGAGAGGCGACCGATAAAGCCGAAAACCACGACGCCGACCAAAACGGGCCGGACCCGCTACGGCGTCGAGTTCAAGCAGCAGACATCGTTCCGGATCGCCCAGGATATACGGGTCAACCACCACGTCATGTCGGCCGTCGCCGGTAAAACCGCTTTGCTCACCGTCAACCTATGTACGCCGATGCGCACCGATGCGTGGTGATTCGTTGGCATCGGTTGGGGGTGAGCACAGCGATGCCCAACCCAGCCGGGGCGGAGCGGGTTTTTTAGGGTGAAAGACCCCACCCGCTGGACGAAACAAATCCCGGCCGGTCGCTAGCCCGCGCGAAGCGCGGCGTAGGCGGGTGTCTGAATTCGGGGGCAAGATCGAGCTGCTGGAAGCGTTAAGTCCTGCGGCCATCTGCCTGTGGTTGTGACGTTAGGCGTTGTAAATCATTAAAGGTGGCGGATTGCGAAGGATTTTGCCCCGTCTGCAAGGCGCGCAAAGGGGCGCATCGTTCGACTATGCTCCACTTTGTGCGCCTTGCAGGCGAACGAAAGTCCGGCGCAATCTGCGCAAGTTATTTCTGCGCGACGCCTTAGCCACGCCCGCCAATTGAGCTTGGTACCCGGCTTCCGGTATAAACCCGGATGACTTTTACGATCTCACCATGACCGCATCGCAGTTTTTTGATTTGCCCTCGCCTTACATTCTGCGCCGTGGCGGCATGTTGGAGGGCGCCCGCCTGTGTTTCGAGACATGGGGCACGCTCAATGCCGACGCCAGCAACGCACTGCTGATTTTCACCGGTCTGTCGCCAAGCGCGCATGCGGCCTCCAGCGCCAAGAATCCCGATCAGGGCTGGTGGGAGTCCATGCTCGGGCCGCACCAGGCCATCGACAGCCAACGCTTTTTCGTGATCTGCGTGAACTCGCTGGGCAGCTGCAAGGGTTCTACCGGCCCGGCTTCGATCAATCCCGCCACCGGCCAGGTCTATGCCATGGACTACCCAGAGCTCACGCTGGAGGATGTCGCCGAGTCCACCCGGCCGCTGCTCGAGCATTTGGGCATCGCGCACTTGAAAGCGCTGATCGGGCCGTCGATGGGCGGCATGACCGCAATGGCATTCGCGGCGATGTTTCCGGGCATCACCGCGAACTTGTTGCTGATTTCCACCGCGCCCTATTCGCTGCCCTTTGCCACCGCAATCCGGTCGTTGCAGCGCGAGGCCATTCGCCACGATCCACACTGGGATCACGGCCGTTACGCTGCTGATCGCTGGCCCGAGCAGGGCTTTCGAATCGCCCGCAAGCTCGGCATGATTTCGTATCGATCACCGGCGGAATGGCGCGATAGATTTGGCCGCAAGCGCATCAATCTGCGCCCGGAAATCGCCTTCGAGCGCGAGTTTGAAGTGGAAGCCTACCTCGACGCCCACGCCGACCGTTTCGTCGGCAGCTTCGATCCGAACTGTTATCTGTATTTGTCGCGCGCCATGGATTGGTTCGACCTTTCCGATCACGGCGGCGCCGTCGAAATTGCCCTGGCGACGATGCATGCCAGACGTGCGCTGGTGATTGGCGTGACCACCGATATTCTGTTTCCGATCGAGCAGCAACGCGAGATCGCCGAAGGTCTGCGCAATGCCGGCACCGTGGTCGATTACTACCCCTTGCCCAGCATCCAGGGCCACGATTCGTTTCTGGTCGATTTCGAGCGCTTCGCGCCCTTGGTCGCCGATTTTCTCGGCTGTCTGTAAGCGCGCGTGCCAGTCGCTTGCAGACCCGGCGCGCCATGGTCCATCATTGGTGGCGTCAAATTACATTTGACACGACCGTTCGATTGTCTACACTGCGCCGTGTCATCGGAACTGGGAAATCAAACTATGGAACTGACTATCCGCAAGTTTGGCAATTCGCTGGGCATTACCTTTCCCACCGCGCTGGTGAAAGATTGCGGCCTGGACGTAGGCGACGCGTTCACCGTCACCGCGTCGGCAGATCGCATGGTGCTAAAGAAAAAAGCGCCGCGCTACACGCGTACCGAATTGCTCGCCAGTGTCGAGCACCGAGCTCCGATCCCCGAGGTTGAACAGGTTTGGGCGCACCTGCGGCCAGTTGGTAGCGAACAATGGTGAGGCGACGAACGATTGAGCGCGGTGATATTTACGCCGTTTGCCTTGACCCAACCACTGGCAGTGAACAGCGCGGTAGCCGCCCCGCCCTGGTGCTCTCCACCGCGGACTTCAATCGTTCCCTGAGCCGTTGTTTAGGCGTTGTAAATCATTAAAGGTGGCGGATTGCGAAGGATTTTGCCCCGTCTGCAAGGCGCGCAAAGG
>PEUI01000273.1:5166-5316 GCA_002785585.1 Lysobacterales bacterium CG02_land_8_20_14_3_00_62_12 | reverse complement strand
TTCCTGTCGATGTGTCAATACAAGACGCGACCCCGGCTCTTCCCCAAGACGCGACCCCGGCTCTTCCCGGCTCTTCTTATTTCTTCTGGGTTTCCTGTCGATGTGTCAATACAAGACGCGACCCCGGCTCTTCGCTCAAGACGCGACCCC
>PEUI01000273.1:0-5146 GCA_002785585.1 Lysobacterales bacterium CG02_land_8_20_14_3_00_62_12 | reverse complement strand
ACAAGACGCGACCCCGGCTCTTCCAAGACGCGACCCCGGCTCTCGAGGCGGAGTGGTTCAACAGCGGCCAGAAAGTACTGCCGTTGTAGGCACCGGATGGTGAAGGGCACGCCCCGTAGCGGAAGGTTGGAAGGGTGCGGCCCAAAGATCGCGCGCAGCGTCGGCGGTGGCGGACGGTTGCTACGGCAGCGTTCGCCACTGCGTATCCAGAAACAGGCGCGGGTAACTCGCCAACGCGGCCAACACTGACGGCATGCCATCGTCCGCAGCCGGATCGCGGCGCAGCGCGGCGGCGCCTTGCAGCAATTGCGCCAACAACCCGTGCAAAGCGGCATCTGCAGCCGGTTCGAGCTGACAGTTGGCGAACAGGTAGCCGACGCTTTGTTCAATTTCGCTCGCCAGCGCCGTCGCCTGTTCGCCGCTCAATCCACGTTGCCGATAGTCCGGCACATTCGCCGCTACTGCATTGCGAACGCGCGCCATGCCCGCCCGCAATGGTGCGTCGGTAGCGAAGGGTGCGGACTGCGCTGTGTCGGGCAACTCCCGCGCCTGCCGGTCGTGGCGATGCGGCGAGTCAACGTGCTCCTGAGCCATCGCAATTGCGGCACTGCCTACTCCGGCGATGGCAAACAGCCACCCGGTACCCCTCAGCCGCCCACTGCTGCGATATCTCGATGTCATGATCTGCCTCCTGTTGCAACGGGTCATGCGAACGCCCTGCCCTCGCCGGCTTCTTCGTGGGTCACGCCATCGCGGATGTGGTAAATGCGTTTAAACGTAGGGATGATTTTCTCATCGTGGGTGACCACGATGATCGCGGTTTCGTAGGTGCGCGCCATGTCGTTGAGGATGCGGATGACGGCCATCGCACGCACCGAGTCGAGCGGTGCGGTCGGCTCGTCGGCCAGGATCACCGGCGGGCGGTTGACCAGCCCACGGGCGATTGCCACGCGCTGTTGCTCACCGCCGGAAAGCTGCGACGGCATGGCACGGGCGCGATGCTGAACATCCAGCGCGGTGAGCAGTTCGAGCGCCCGCGCTCGCGCCTGCGCATTGGCCACCCCGGCCAGCATCGGCAATAGCGCCACATTGTCGGTGACATCGAGAAACGGAATCAGGTACGGCGCCTGGAACACAAAGCCGATCTTGTCGCGTCGCAGCGCGCGCAGATCGCGGACTTTCCAGCCGTCGTCGTAAATCACCTGCTCGCCAAGCACCATCCGGCCAGCGCTAGGTTCGATCACCGCGCCAAGGCTCTTGAGCAGTGTACTCTTGCCCGACCCCGACGGGCCGATCAGCCCCACCACCTCGCCGGGCGCCACCTGCATATTCACGTCTTTCAGTGCATCGACGGCGGTGTCGCCTTTGCCGTAGCGCTTGCGCAAGCCTTCGATGCGAATGCCGTAATCGCTCATGTCAGCCACCGATGGCTTCGGCCGGATCGACCTTCAGCGCCATGCGAATCGAGACCAGGCTGGCCAGCACACAAATCACCAGCACCACGAACAAGCCGGCCAGCGCATCGAGTGGTGTCAACAACACATATTTCGGAAATATGGGCACCGCGAACGTGGCACTGATCTTGCCCACGGCAAACCCGATCAGCCCGAGTGCAACGGCCTGCTGCATGATCATCGCGGCGATGGTGCGGTTGCGGGTGCCAATCAGCTTGAGCACGGCGATCTCGCGAATCTTGTCCATGGTCAGCGAGTAGATGATGAACGCGACAATGGTCGCGCTGACGATGGCGAGGATCACCAAAAACATGCCAATCTGCCGCGACGACGTGGCGATCAGCTTGCCGACCAGGATGCCTTCCATCTGTGCACGGGTGTAGACCGTCAAACGCTTCCAGCGGCGGATGGATTCGGCCACCACGTCCGGTGCCTGGCCAGGCTTCAGCGTCACCAGCACCGCATTGACCGAGGCATTGCTACTTTGCGAGGCGATCACCGCATCGAACAGACCGGGTACGCCGGGGCGGTTGAAGGACGGGTTTGCCTCAGAGCGGCGGCGGCTTTGCCAGATCGCATCGTTATCCTTGAGAAACTGCGCCTCCTGCGCATCCTTGAGCGGAATGAACACCATTGGGTCGCCGCTGGAGGACACCATGCGCCGAGTCAATCCGACCACGGTGTATTGGCTGCGGCGAATCGCCAAACGATCACCGAGTGCGAATCCGGACGAAACATCCGCCACCGCCTCGTAGTGGCTGCGGGTGATCTGGCGCCCAGCCACCAGATACGGCGGCCAACCGGGCGCGACTCCGCGCAAGGCAGGCGCGATCCCGACTACCATGGCCCGCACATCGCGCTCGCCTTTGCGCACTTGCATGGTCAAATAGGTGACGTTGGCGGCGGCGGCCACGCCCGGCATGGTGAGAATGCCGCGATAGGCATCATCGGCAAGGCTGGAAGATTCCGCGTACGGGCCAAGCGTGTCCTGCTGCACCACCCACAGATCGGCGCCGCTGTTGTCGAGCAGCGCCTTGCCATCGTCCACCATGCCGCGATACACCCCGGCCATGGACAGGGTCACACCAATCAGCAGGCCCAGACCGACGCCAGTGAAGGCAAACTTCCCCCAGGCATGCAGGATGTCGCGGCCGGCCAGGCTGATCACCGCGGTGCGCCCGGAATACGCTCAACCACATGGATTGTGCTATGCGCGGCGAGCAGCTTCTCGCTGTAAACGATCACCTGATCGCCTACCTGCAAGCCGTCGCGCACCTGCACCTGCCCATCCAGATCCGCTGCGCCGATTTGCACCGCAGTGAAATGCAGATCACCATCGACGAGTTGCCAGACACCGGTCTGGTTGCCGATCCGTCGCAGCGCAGCGTTGGGAACCACCGGTGCCGCCGCCAGCGCCGGCAGTTGCACCGTCACTTCGGCCAATTCGCCGATCGGCGGCATCGCCGCCGGCTGCGCGTCAAACACAACCTTGGCCAGCATTTCCTCGGTCACCGCATCGGCCATTGGCTCAACGCGCACCACCCGGCCAGGCAAGGGTTGCCCGCCGCGCGAGCGCAACTCAATGTGCGCCGGCAACCCGGCAACGAGCCCGCCGGCACTGCCCTGGTCGAAGCGTACGTTGACCCACACGTTGGCCGGTTCGATCACCTCCAGCACCGTCTGGCCGGCAATGATCGTTGTTCCCGGATCGGCCGCGCGCAACGCCACCACACCATCGACCGGCGTGATCAGGCGCAGATCGCCGCGCTGCGCCAACAACGCCTCACGATCGGATCGCGCCCGCGCGATGTCCTCGCGCGCCGCCGCAAAAACCGCATCGGCAATCTGCAATTCCTGCTGGCGGGTGGCCACCACTTCCTCGCTGATCAGGCCTGCGACCAACAATTGTCGATAGCGGGCCAACTGCGCACGGGCATACGCCTGCCGTGCCTCGGCCTCGCGCAGCGCCGCCTGCGCACGCTTCACGGTGGACTCCTGCGCGCGCACGCGGTCATCCAGATCGACCGGCGCCATTTCACCAAGCACTTGCCCGGCCAACACCCGATCACCAACATCGACATCAAGCCGCTGCAGGCGCCCGGCAAAGGTCGTGCCAATTTTGTAGGTGTAGCGCGCATCGACCGTGCCGATGCCGTACAGGGCGGGCGCCAGCGCCTGCGCCCGCACGGTGGTGACGGTGACCGCGATTGGTGCCAGCGGCCCCGAGTGCAGCGCGACATACCCCAACAGCATCAGCAAGGGTATGACCACGGCCAACAAGGCAACGGTACGGCCCTGCAATGGAAACTTCCTCATCATGCGACCCCAATATCCCGGCAATGTATCGCAACGTCTCCCGGGGAGGGAGAATGGCTCGGCTGAGTCGACGCGAACCGCTCGACACACGAGCGATCATGATGTCCATGCGTTTCTCTGGCATTTCCGCACAACCGGAAATTGTTACAGGATGTTGCTGCGGCCCAACCCGGAGCGCTACTCGATCGCCGGCGATGCGCCCCCTGTCGCAACGTGAACCCCGAAAAACGCAATCGATGACGCCAATCAAGTCTGCGTCGGGATTTCCACGCGCGCCTCGGTACCGCCGCCATCGCGCCGGTGCAGGCTCACCGCCCAGCCGTTGGCGTCCGCCAGTTGCCGGACGATGGCCAAACCCAAGCCGCTGCCAGGCGCGCGGGCATGCCGCGCCCGCTGGAACGGCTCGAACACGCGCTCGCGCTCATCGTCGGCGATGCCGGGGCCGCGATCCAGAATCCGCACCACCACCTGCGTCGGTGCGCAATCCAGTTGCACTTCCGTCGCACTGCCTTGCCCGTGTCGCCAGGCGTTGTCCAGCAGATTGGCCAACGCCCGCCGCAGCGCCAACACCGGCACGCTGCGGATGCAATGGTCCGGCGTCTGCCAGACCACCTGTGCGCCTTGCCGGCGCACATCGGCTACTGCCGCGTCGAGGATCTCGCCCAAGTCGCAGGGCTGCGGCGGTTCCGGCGCGGCACCGCGAGCGAAGCTCAGATGCTGACCGATCAGCCGATCCATGCTCTCGACATCGCGTTCGATATCCACGATCAGACTCGAATCGACGGAATCGGGGAGCATCGCCAGCGATAGTCGCAAACGCGCCAATGGCGTGCGCAAATCGTGTGACACCCCAGCCAGCAAGGTAGTCCGGCTTTCCAGCAGCTTGCGCACATCGCGAGCCATGTGGTTGAAGCGCCTCGCCAGCAACTGCAACTCGCGCGGCCCGGTCTCCGGCAATGGCGGTGGCAAATCGCCTAGCCCAACCGCATCCGTCGCACGCGTCATGCGCGCCAATGGCCGCGTCAACCAGCGCGCGAGCAGCAGCGCGGTGAGCAACGAGGCCAATACGACAGCAGCTACCGCCGCCACCACAACCCGCGACGGATACGCGCCGATCCGCTGGTGGCTGAAGCCGATGCGCAGAGTCGTCTCCGGAGTAGGCAGATCGACCCAGTACATTTCCGGATGGCTGCTGCGGGTGAGATGCGATTCGACGCCAGTGCGCTTGGCCAATGCCTTCTGCAACAGCGCCAGATACGGCAGATGCGTCTCCACGCCCGGCTGCGGGCCACGCGCCGGTTCCAACAGCAGCCGATGATTTTGCCGCAACTCGGTCTGGTAATCAGCACGAGTTTCTGGCGGCAACTCCACCCAGG
>PEUI01000414.1 GCA_002785585.1 Lysobacterales bacterium CG02_land_8_20_14_3_00_62_12 | reverse complement strand
AGCGGCGCCCGGCAATATCGTGCTCCCAGCGCCGTATCGCTAGGCTGCGTTGGCACTCGCCAATTTCGCCAGAATCCGGTCGAGCTGCGCTTGTTCCTGGGATTTAAGTCGCGCCAGCAACTGGCCTTCGTAAGCCAGCGCCAACGGCACTACTTGGGCGTAGACGCGGCGCCCTTTGGCCGATAGCGACAACACCGAGCGGCGTCGATCTTGGTTGTCGGTGCTGCGCCGAATGCGGCCGGATTTGAGCAGACCAGCGACCGCCCGACTGACCGCGACTTTATCCATCGCAATGCGCTCTGCCACTTCGGTCGCCGAGCAATCCGGGTAGCGCCCGAGCACCGCCAAAACCCGCCATTCGGTGACCGACAGATTGAAGCGCTGCTGGTAAACGCCCGCGATGGCGGTGCTGATGGTGTTGGCCAGCACCGACAACCGGTACGGCAGAAACTGTTCGAGTTCAAGCATGGTGATCCCGGCACGGCGGGCGCCGACGCTGGCGCGGCACCCTTGCAATTAGTTGCAACTGAAACTATAACGGCAGACAGCAAAACGCAAGCCACGTCTACCAAAGCCCGCGTCCACCCAACCGGAGATCAACGATGCCCGCCAGCAGCCCGCCCCTGTTTGCCAATCCACACGGCATCAACGGCTTTGAATTCGTCGAGTTTGCCGCGCCCGACCCACAGCTGTTGCACACTTTGTTCACGCGCATGGGCTTTAGCGCCGTTGCCCGCCACAAGCGCCAGGCGATCACCCTCTACCGCCAGGGCGGTTGCAACTTTCTGGTCAATCAACAGCCGGATTCCTTCGCTGCCGATTTCGCCCACGCCCACGGCCCCTCGGCCTGCGGTTTTGCCATCCGCGTGCGCGATGGGGCTGCGGTTCATGCAGCGGTGCTGGCCAACGGCGCCGAAGCGATCAGCCATAAGCCGGAAACCGCCGCAGTGGCGGCACCGACGATCAAAGGCATCGGCGATTGCATGCTTTATCTGGTTACCGACAAAGGCGGTTTTGCCGATCTGTACGACGCCGAGTTCGATTTTTTTCCGGATCTGCCGCGACACCCGAAAGGCTTCGGACTGAAGTTCATCGAC
This sequence comes from Lysobacterales bacterium CG02_land_8_20_14_3_00_62_12, assembly GCA_002785585.1. Classification (GTDB taxonomy): domain Bacteria; phylum Pseudomonadota; class Gammaproteobacteria; order Xanthomonadales; family Ahniellaceae; genus 0-14-3-00-62-12. Next base: position 29 of record PEUI01000414.1, on the reverse strand, counting down.
CATCTGACCCACAACGTTTTCTTCGGCCA
>PEUI01000034.1:1619-5896 GCA_002785585.1 Lysobacterales bacterium CG02_land_8_20_14_3_00_62_12 | reverse complement strand
GGTGCCGCGATGGCGGCTGGGTTGTCCCACACCAGGCGCTGCGCCGCGGCATCGCCCAAGATCGCTGCTGCCGCTACTCGTCCCACTTCGAGCTCGGCACCGATGGCATCACCGGCGTGGGCATTGCTGCTGATCACGGTGACCCAACCGCGTTCCAACAATTCGCGGGCACGTTGCTGCACGTAAGGACCCTGCCGCCCGGACAAGGCCGAGGCATTGATTTCGAGCAGAGCACCGGCCGCGACCACCGTCTGCAGCACTTCGATATGGTGCAAGACCTCGCGATGGCGTTCCGGCGCGGCCAGCAACGGCCGCACTTTTTGCACGCGCATCCATTCGATCACCGCCCCCAGATTTTTCGGCCAACGCTCGGGCAAGGCCAGCAGCAAGACCCGACTACCCTCGAACTGACCCAGCACCGGGGCCTCGTTGGTCACAATGGCGCGCAACAGACGTTGGCCGAACCGGCATTCGGCAGCCAGACCGATGTCGATCAGGGCGCCACGGTCTCGCAGCATCTCCAGCAATTGCTCGCGCCCGGAGCGCGCAGCCAGGTTCTGGCTGCGATATTCGTGATCACCATAGCGCGGCGTGGCGACGACGCAGGCCACGCCCATCGAATGGGCCCGAATGGCCATCTGTACCGCCGCCTCCAGATTGGCGGGGCCGCCGTCAAAGCCGGGCAACAGGTGGCAATGCAAATCCACCATGCGCCGATCCGGCGCGCCGCTGACATCAACTTTTCTTGCGCTTGGCGTAGCCATAGTCAGAATAGTAGCCGTCACCGTGATAGTAATATTTGCCGTAGGCGTATCCGGTCTTGCGTGGCAACACCTGGTTGACCACGGCACCGATCACCGGTGCGCCGATACGGGCCAATCGCTTCACCCCGTTGCGCGCAATCTGCCATTGCGTGGAATCACTGCGCACCACGTAGATCACCGCGTTCACCAACTTCGACAACACCAACGCATCGCTTACCGCACACGCCGGGGCGCAGTCGATGATGACATGGTCAAAGGCTTTGCTCAGTGACTCCAACGCGTCGGCAAACTTGCGCGAACTGAGAATCTCCAGTGGATTGGGCGGCGCCAATCCGGACGGCATGATGTAGACGTTGGAGTCCGGCAGTTGCCGCAGACAATCCGACACCTTGGCTTCACCGGTGATGTATTCGCTCAAGCCGGGCGACTGCCGTTGATCGGGCAAGCCGCGATGCAAGGTGGGTCGGCGCATGTCGGCATCGATCAGCAAAACTTTTTTCATCTGACCAAGCGAGAACGCCAGATTCATCGATAGCGTGGTCTTGCCTTCGCCCGGTACCGACGAAGTAATCAACAAGCGCTTGTGCTCGTGATCGACCACCGACAACAGCACGCCGGTGCGGATCGTACGGATCGCTTCGGCAAACGACGACTGCGGATGCGCTTCAAAATAACGGATCGGCGCATCATCGCTATCGGCGCTTTCCTTCAATCTGGGCACCAGCCCCAACACCGGCATGCCGAGGCGTTGTTCGACATCGTCGGCGCCCTTCAAGGTGTTGTCCAGATGGTCAAGCACCAGCGCCAGCGCAATCCCGAGCGCGAGCCCAATCAGCAAACCGATCATCGCGGAACGCTTCTGGTTCGGGTAAACCTGGGTGCGGTTGGGCAAAGCTTGTTCGATCAGGCGCGCATTGGCGGTTTGCACGCCACCGGAGGCGGCGGTCTCCTTGAAGCGCGTCTGAAACACCTCGTACAACTGTCGGTTACTTTCGACATCACGCTCCAGTGCTTGCAACTGGTACTGCTTGCGATTGAGATCGCGCACTTCGGTCTTGGCACCACCCATTTCCGCAACCAGCTCATTCTCGCGCTGGCGGGCCGCCTGATATTCGCGTTCGATGCCCGCTGCGGCGATCTTCAGTTGCTGATCCAGTGCGCTGTTGGCGGTTGCCAGCGCCGATTGCGCTTCCACCATTTTGGGATGCTTGGCGCCGTAGCGACCCGAGTACTCGCGCAAGTTGCGCTCGGCAACGACCGCTGCCTGCTTCAACTCCGAGACCAGGGGCGACGACAGCAAACTGGGCAATTCTTCCAGCCCGCCCCGGCCACGCGCGTCCTGCACCTGGCGGTACAGGGTTTCTTTGTCGACCCGTTCACGCCGGGCCTGCGCCAAGCGTTCGCTCGCCATCGACAGTTCGGTCGCCGCCAGACTATCTACCCCCTTGATATCGATCATGCGTTCGCGATCACGAAACTCCTGCAGCGCGCGTTCGGATTGCTCGAGTTTCTGGCGCAAGCCACCGGTGCGTTCATTCAACCAGCTCGACGCGGTTTGCGTCATTTGCACGCGACCTTCCAGGGTTTCTTCAATGTAGGCCTGGGCGTGGCTATTGGCCAGCTTCGCGGCCAGCTCCGGGTCCGGGCCACGATACTGAATACGCACCAATTGGCTATTGCGCACCGGCACCACCGACACGCTGCCGAGCACCCTATTGATCGCCGCCGCGCGCTGCTCCGCTGGCGGCGGCGGCGGCGTCACACTCACCCGCTGCGGCAATAGCTTGCTCAAGCTGAAGCCGTTGGCGGCTTTGGGCTTGGCGGCAAAAGTGGCCAAACCGAGCTTGTCTACCAGCCGTTCGGCAATCGGCCGCGACCGCAGAATTTCGTATTGGGTCTGGTAGTACTCGCCCATGTCGAAATAGCCCTGATTGCCTCGATAGACTTCTTCGATCGAGACAAAGCGCGCCGCTTGGCGCTCGATCAACATCGTCGCCGTGGCCTCGTACAGCGGGGTTTCCGAATAGGCGTGCAGCACCGAGATGAAACCGCCGGCCAACATCAGCGCGAGGACTCCCCACTTGAAACGCAGCAGAATCCGCAAGTAGTCCTGCAAATTGGGGGCGGCGCGTTCGCCCGGAGCTGGCGGCTCAACGGTATCCAACGGATCTGGGGTCATGAGGCGGCTTGCTCTGGTCAGGTTTCAGTTGCGTGGGATGTTATCAGGCAGCGGTCAGTACCAGCGCTGGCACCGCGGGCGCTCAAGAAAGCTTGCGCCAGCGCGAACCCGCTGCGCTGCAACCCGGCACGCCGATCACCGCCCTCGACCGATCAGAAGAAACTCTCATCCACGGTCAAAATATCGCCTGGTCCGACAGCGTCGTCGAGGTGTACCGACTTGCCCTTGTGCCCGGATTTTCCTTTGTCGCCTTCCGCGATCAAGCTGATGCGTCGCTGGGAGCCGCGCTCGGTCAAGCCACCGGCCAAAGAAATGGCTTTGCGCACGGTCAATTGCGGTTGATAGGGAAAACTACCCGGGCTTTTGACCTGGCCGTTGACGAAAAACGGCCGGTATTCGGTGATCGTCACCGAGACCTTGGGATCGACCAGAAAATCGCCACGCAAGCCATCGCTGATGGTTTTTTCCAGGTCCGCCGAAGTCACGCCGCTGACCGGAATGTCGCCCAGAAACGGATAGGTCAGACGACCATTGCCGGCAATTCGTACCTGCACCGATAACTCCGGCTCGCCAAAAACCCGAATGCTGACCTGATCGCCCGCATTCAAACGGTAGGACTGGGAAGTTGCGGACTCCGCAATGGCGGACTCGGTGGCTGCTGGCTTGGTGGCATCCGCCGCGTATCCCGCTGCCAGCCACGAGATCGCCAGAAAACCAATCGACAGGGGCAACCTGCCAAGCCCGCACCGGATCGGTTTGCGGGCGACACACAGATTGCCGATGGTCGTGCCTGAAGTCACTCGTTGAGCCCTGTCTGGTAAGCCGTTACCAGCCGCAGTCTAAACCACTACAGCGAGGCTTCCAGCGAGAGCAACCATTGTTGTCGGCGGTAGTTCAGCGCAGGTATATCCGAATCACGGTTGTAGTCGCGGAAACCTGCGCCCAGGCTAAGCCAGGGACGGAAATGGTATTGCCCCGAGAAGCCATAGAAAAACGTGTCGTCGTTGCGCGCACTGGGCCGGTGTTCATCGCGCGCCTGACCGACATCCACTTGACTGCCGAGTTTGCTGTTCCACTGGTGCGACCACGCCAAGGTGACGTCGCGGCGCAGAATGAAATCGCCAAATCCATTGGTTTCGTCGGTGTCGCGGCTGGTGCTGAGCTCCAGCGTGGAATAACTGCGCAACCGATATTTGAGGTTGGCGCGCCAACTGGTACCGGAAAAATCCGGTCGCGTCGGATCGTCAAATCTTTTCCAGGACTTGCCAAACAACAAGCCACCGCTGGTTCTGGCGGTGGCATCAAACTCAACCCCCACCAACAAGTGATGTTCG
>PEUI01000034.1:1413-1556 GCA_002785585.1 Lysobacterales bacterium CG02_land_8_20_14_3_00_62_12 | reverse complement strand
GTCTTCGGCGCGATCCGCCAGTACAGCGATCCCCCCAGGCTCAAATCTTTGCGATCACGGAATACGGTGAACAGACGGTTGTTGCGATAGTCGATCTGATCGCGGTGGACGTTGAACTCCAGTCGGCCGCGGGCGCCGGGCGC
>PEUI01000034.1:465-1283 GCA_002785585.1 Lysobacterales bacterium CG02_land_8_20_14_3_00_62_12 | reverse complement strand
CCCAAGGCATGCCGGGTCAGCGGGTTGTATTGCCACTCTGCCGACAAACCATAATCGGCGTAATTGTCGATGCTGGAACTTTGATAGCGGGCGATTTCCGACTGCGCCGTCAATGCGTAGTGATTGCGATCCGTACCGCCCTGGACCCGCACCGCCGGCGAAAAAATCATGAGGAACGAATCGATCTCAGTATTCGACGTCAATGCCACGTTGCTGTCGTGGACCAGTGACAGCCCGGCACTCGGCAGCACCCGCAACGCACCGAGCGGAAAGCCATCGCCGAGCTCGGCATGAGCGGACCATCCAGACAGCAGCGCCGCCGCGGCAATACCACTTTTTTTCAGTGCCAACGCCAACCGCATCAGGCAGTCCTTCAAATCAATAATTATTCGGATTTTCAACGATCTTGACGCGATTCCTCAAGCACTACAAGCGAAATTAATGTAAATCTTCCCGCGCCCCGATCAGTGGCAGGCCAGCGCGCTCAAACTGATCTGCGCCGCAGCCAAGCCACTGGCCAGCGCCTGCTGTAACCAGCGTCTGGCTTCAGCGCAATCATCCGCATTGCCGGCCGCCAGCAAGCGTGCGCGATTGATCATGGCTTCGGGCAGGCCGCTGACGGCCGCGCGACGATACCAATCGCTTGCCAATTGCCGCCCGGCCGCGTCGCGCTGCGTGCGCTCGATCAGCTCACCGAGATTGTTCATCGCGGCGACGTCGGCATTTTCGGCCGCGTATTGCAACCATTGCCGCCCAGCCTGGAGATCGCCGTTGGTCCCCGGGAGGGTCAATCGCCAACCGAGGGCGCTGGCCGCAGC
>PEUI01000034.1:0-442 GCA_002785585.1 Lysobacterales bacterium CG02_land_8_20_14_3_00_62_12 | reverse complement strand
CTTGCAGACAAAGTCGCCCGACTGCTTCCATCGCTGCCGGATGACCGAGTGCCGCCGCCGCCCGCATGGCGGAAAGTTTCTGCGCAGCATCACTGACACAAAACACGCGGCGATAGCTCGCCTCGGCACCGCCCAGACTGGCCCCCTTCTCGGCCACCGCGCACAGTGCCGTCGCATCCACCGTCGTGGCCGAGCGCAACCAGGCGAGGCGGGCCTCCAGCGCACCCACGTCACCTTGGGCACTGATGGCTTGCAATCGCCAATCGGCATCGGCCAGCGCCGACTTCACGAACTTGCGTAAACCCGCAGCCGCCAGATCATTGCCGGAAGCCTCCCAACGATTGGACCGAAGCAACAGATTGATCGCCAGATTGGCCATCGCCGCCCGCGTCGATTCGACCTTGGTCGCCGTTTTCAAATCCTGGCGCCAATGCGCGATTTG
>PEUI01000147.1:173-5835 GCA_002785585.1 Lysobacterales bacterium CG02_land_8_20_14_3_00_62_12 | reverse complement strand
TTTGCTCCTCTCCCCCGCTTGCGGGGGAGAGGCCGGGAGAGAGGGGCTCTGCTCTGCTTTGCTCCTCTCTCCCGCTTGCGGGAGAGAGGCCGGGAGAGAGGGGCTCTGCTTTGCTCCTCTCGCCCGCTTGCGGGGGAGAGGCCGGGAGAGAGGGGCTCTGCTCTGCTTTGCTCCTCTCTCCCGCTTGCGGGAGAGAGGCCGGGAGAGAGGGGCTGTTGACCTTGCTGTTGGCGCTTGCGGCTCAGGCTTTGTTGGGCATCGCCGCGCTCAGCCCAACCTATGCCCATCCGTCAAAGCCGCAAAGCCCAAAGTCCAAAGCCCCTCTCCCTAACCCTTCCCTTGCAAGCGGGGGAGGGGCTCTGCTTCGGTCTGCTCTCCCCAACCCTCCACCACCATTGGTTAAGGGCGTTGCGTGGTTGCGCCCGTGAGGGCGCGCAATGCCCGGGGGAGCGCGCAATAAAAAGCCCGCCGCGATTCGCATCGCTGGCGGGCTGCCCTCCCCTCACGGCCGAAGCCGACCCCAGCGGATTCTATGCGTATCGTGGTTGATCGCACGCGGCAGTGCAGCAATTGTTTGGGCACGCTCTGATCATCGGCCGCCATCCATCCCAGAGTGCGGGCAGTATCATGCGCGACGTTTTCACTCGATCACTGACCCATGACCCTACGCCATTTTTCCGCCTCGGCACTGCTCGGCTTGATGCTTGGCAGCCTTGCTGCCGGCGCTTTTGCTGCGCCATTGCCCTCCAGCCATAGCGCCCTGCGCGTGCGCGCCGACCGCGCCGCCGCCCGGCAACGCTTGGGCCAACGCTTCGATCACGCCTATCGCGATCACACCAGCGGCGATCTGATTGTCGAAGCCGACCAAGACGACTACGACTGGCTGCGCGCGCAGGGCTTCAAGCCGCGCCTTGATGCCCCGCGCACCGCCGCCCTGGCGCAGAACGAACTCGGCCTGGCCAAGGCGATTCCCGGCTTCGCTTGCTACCCAACCGTGGCCGAGACTTACACCCTGATCGATAGCCTGGTCAGCAGCTATCCCAATCTGGCCAGCAAAGTGGATATCGGCGATAGCTGGGAAAAGGGCGATGTCGGTGGCAACCCTGGCTTCGATATTTTTGTGCTGAAAATCAGCAACGCGGCGATCATCGAAGACAAGCCCAAGTTCTTTGTGATGACCGCCGTGCACGCCCGCGAATACGCCACCGCGCCGGTCAACACTGCTTTCGCGCAATGGCTGCTCAGCAATTACGGCAGCGATCCGGATGCCACTTGGCTGGTCGATCACAACGAGTTTCATCTGCTGCTGCAGGCCAATCCAGATGGACGGCTGTTTACCGAGACTGGAACCGATCCAAACCGGTGGCAACGCAAAAACCGGCACGATCAGGGCCAGGGCAGCGGCACCGCTCGGGGCGTCGATCTGAATCGCAATTACCCGTTTGGCTGGGGTTTTTTCGGTGGCTCCAACGGCAGCCCGTCTGCCGAAACTTATCGCGGTTCGAGCGCCGGTTCCGAACCTGAAAACCAGGCCATCGTCAACTACCTCAACAGCATTTTTCCGGACCGGCGCCCGGGCGCACCCAGCACCAGCGACTTGACTACCGCCGCCGCCAGCGATACCCAAGGCATGTTCTTTGATATTCATAGCGTCGCCAACGCCGTGCTTTGGCCCTGGGGCATGACCGGCAGCCCGGGTAGCCCGGTCACCGGCAACAACACGTCATTGCGAAGCCTCGGCCGCCGCTTGGCCTGGTTCAATCACTACGATCCCGACCAGTCCAATTCCCTGCCCGCCGATGGCGCCTCGGATGACAACGCCTACGCTTCGCTCGGCCTGCCCGCTTACACGATCGAACTTGGCAGCGATTCGTTTTTTCAGGACTGCGCCACCTTCAACAGCAGCATCCTGCCGGACAACCTGGCCATGCTGCGCTATGCCGCGCGCACCCTGCATGCGCCGTATCAGTTGCCGAGCGGGCCGGAAATTCGCAATGCGGCGGCCAGCGCTGGACCGATCACCCTGGGCGACCCAGTGAACCTGAGCGCGCTCGCCGACGACTCCCACTTCGAGCAAACCAACGGCACCGAGCTGACGCAGCCGATCAGCGCCGTCGCCGCCAGTATCGATGTATTGCCCTGGGACCCGGCCGCCATCCCGATTGCGCTCGCTGCCAGTGACGGTAGTTTCAACAGCAACAGTGAAAACGTCAGCGTCACTTTCAGCTCGGCCGGCCTCAGCCTGGGTCGCCATCTGGTCTACCTGCAAGCGACCGATGCCAGCGGCGCCAACGGCCCGCCCTCGGCGGTGTTTGTGGAGATTGCGCCTGCCTTGTTTGCCAGCGGCTTCGAATAGGCCAGGGCGGCGTAGCGACGGTCGCCGCCGGCGCCCCCACTCAAAGCAGCAACCAGGTGGCAAGGCCGAGAAACACGCCCATGCTGAAGACGTCGGTGGCGGTGCTGAGGAAGATGCCGGAAGCGGTGGCCGGATCGGCGCCGAGGCGGCGCATGCCGAGCGGGATCAAAGCGCCCGCAAGACCGGACAGCAGACAACTCACCGCCATCGCCACCACGGTGATCGCCGCTAACCACAAGGCATCGGGCTGGTGCTGCGCGCGCGCCATCAGGTACATGGCGAGACCGGCCACCAGGCCGACGATCAGGCCATTCCACCAACCCAGCCAGGCTTCTTTGATAATCACCCGACGGGCCTGATCCGGGCGCAGTTCGCCGAGGGTCATGCCGCGCAAAGTTACCGCCAGGGTCTGGCAGCCGGTGTTGCTGCTTTGGCCCGAGAGGATCGGTAAAAACACCGCCAGCAAAACAATCTGATTGATCGCGCCCTGGAAATAACTCACGACTGCGCCGGCCAAAAATGCCGTGAGCAGATTCAATTGCAGCCAGGGATGGCGAAACTTGAAACTGCGCGGCCACGGCGTGCTGATGCGCTCTTCCTTGTCGATACCGACCATGGCGCCGGCTTGCGCAGAAATCTCGAACGCCTGTTGTTCGAACAACACATGACCGCGCACCGAGCCGATCAAGCGGCCTTCGCCATCGCATACCGGATACGCCGGATAGTGCCGGGTGACCACCTCGCGCATGGCATCGACCACATCGGTTTCCGGGCGCAGATAAAACGGTTGCCGGACCATCACCGCGCTCAACGGCAGCGCGTGATCGGCGAACAACATTTCGCGAAACGCCACCACGCCGACCAACTTGCCATCGGCGGCAGTGACAAACACGTAAATCACGAAAGCGTGCTTCACCACCTCGCGCAAGGCTTCAATCACGGCGGCGATACTGGTATCGGCACGAAACACCGCCAGTGGTCGCTCCAGCAAGCGGCCGACCGTGCCTTCGTCGAAATGCTGATCCAGAAACCACTGCTCACCGCCGCTGCTGGGCGAAACCGCAGCGATGCGCTGACGCCGGTCGGCGTCGAACTCTTGCAGAATTTGCGCGGCAAATCCCGGATTCATCTGACCGAGCAATTCGGCGATGCGGGCATCGCTTTCATCCTCCAGGCGCCGCGCCGCGCTCTCCGGATCGGTGGTGCTAATGATGTCCAGCAACGAAGGCGGCATCGGATTTCCTCAAACGAGCTCGGGCGATGCCCGCCACGATAGCGGCAGCGGCCGGTGCGGTGAAGCCGGTCCGTGCCCGGGGCGGTCGGCTCCGGCGCTACGCGCCTGGCGCCGACCTACCTCCAACCTACCTCCGAGCTACGCCCGAACCACTGCCGGTTACCAAATGACCACGCGCTGATCGCTGCTGCGCACCATCGCGTCCCCGGCCTTGCAGCCAAACGCTGCGGCGAATGCCGGCGTGTTGGAGGGGGTGCCAATGGCACGGAAGTTGGCGGGCGCGTGCGGGTCGGTGGTCAGTCTGACTTTCAATTCTTCCGGCTTGAAGTTGCGCCGCCAGACCACGCTCCAATTCAGGAAGAAGCGCTGCGCCTGGCTGTAGCCATCGACTTCACGGTTGGCTTCCGGCTGGTCGGCGAGCGCCTTCTGCAAGGCGTCGTAGGCCACCGACAAACCACCGAGATCGGCGATGTTCTCACCCAGGGTGAGGCGGCCGTTGACGTGGATGCCATCGATCGACTGGTAGCCATTGAATTGTTCGACCAGTTTGCCGGTGCGCTCGGCGAAGCCCTTGCTATCGGCCTTGGTCCACCAGTTGGCAAAATTGCCCTGGGCGTCGAAGCGGCTGCCCTGGTCGTCATAACCGTGGGTCATTTCATGGCCGATCACCGCGCCGATGCCGCCGTAGTTAAGAGCTGCGTCGGCGTTGGCATCGAAGAACGGCGGTTGCAGGATCGCCGCCGGGAAGACGATCTCGTTGGCCATCGGGTTGTAATAGGCATTCACCGTTTGCGGGCTCATGCCCCACTCGGTTTTGTCTACCGGTTGGCCGATCTTGGCCAGGTTGAATTGATAATTGAAGCGCGTCGCGGCGAGCAGGTTGGCGACATAACTGCCGCGATCCGTGTGCAGGTCCGACCACTCGCGCCATTTGTCTGGATAGCCAATCTTGGGCGTAAAGCTGGCCCATTTTTCCAACGCTTTGGCTTTGGTTTCGGCGCTCATCCAGGGCAGCGCTTCGAGCCGCACTTTGAGCGCGGCGCGCAGGTTTTCGACCAGGTGCTGGGCGGCGGCCTTGGCCTCGGACGAGAACGCTACGTCCACATACAACTGGCCGAGCGCCTCGCCCATCTGTTGGTTGATGGTGCCGAGCACGCGCTTCCAACGCGGCTTCATTTCCTCCTGCCCGTGCAGCGCCTTGCCGTAGAAATTGAAGTTTTCCTCGGCGTAGGCATCGCTCAGATACGGCGAGGCTTCGTCGATCAGATGAAAGCGCAGATAGGTCTTCCAGGCGGCAATCGGCAGCTCGGTCAACATGGCGTTGACTTCGGCATGAAACTTGGGCTGGGCCAACGAAAATAGCGCCGGTTGCTTGACGCCCTGGGCGTCAAAGAACTTGGACCAGAGGAAGTTCGGCGTCAATTGGTCGGCTTCGGCGATCGACACCGGGTGGTAGAAAGTCTCGACATCGCGCGACATTTCTTCGCTCGATAACGACACCTTGGCGAGCCTGGTTTCGAACGCCATGACGGTCTTGGCATCGGCCTCGGCGGTCGCTTCGGCGGCGCCCGACAGCACCAGCAGCTTGGCAATGTAATCGAGGTAAGCGGCGCGCGCGGCGACGAAATCGGCACGATCTTCCAGGTAGTAACCGCGATCTGGCAGCGCCAGCCCGCCCTGGGTGGCGTAGGCGATATTCATCGTCGAGTTTTTGAAATCTGCCTGCGGTCCAAAACCGAACAAGGTACCGGTGCCTTCGGCGAAGCTGCTGCGCAGATAGTCGGCGAGGCTGGCACTATCGGTGAGCGCGTCGATGCGCTCCAACAGCGGCTGGATCGGCGTGATGCCGGCGGCGTTGCTGGCGGCTGCGTCCATGCCGGTGGCCCACAGATCACCGATCTTGGCTTCCACCGAACCGGCCTTCGGCTGCGCCGCAGCGGAGTGTTCGACGATGGCGCGCTGGGTTTCCAGCGAGCGCTCGGCGAGCAATTCAAAACTGCCCCAGGAAGAACGATCTGCCGGCACCGGATTGGCGGCGAGCCAGCGCTGATTGGTAAACCCGTAAAGGTCGC
>PEUI01000147.1:0-154 GCA_002785585.1 Lysobacterales bacterium CG02_land_8_20_14_3_00_62_12 | reverse complement strand
ATCGAGGTCGGCCACGTTGAGCCTGCTCAGTGGCGTTTTCAGGTCCAGCACCAACGGCGCACCGGTGGCCGCCGGTGCAACCGCTGCAGCGGGTGCCTCGGCTGGTTTGGAACAGCTGGCCAGCGCCAACGTGATCGCCGTAGCGAGGCCAAGT
>PEUI01000350.1:1236-1726 GCA_002785585.1 Lysobacterales bacterium CG02_land_8_20_14_3_00_62_12 | reverse complement strand
CAGCAACTTGCGGCCCACCCCTTTGCTGGCGAACTGGCTGGCCGGCCGCGGTCCGATCAACATTTCATTGTCGATGGCGAATCCACGTGCCGCCGATTTGGGCAAACTCGGGGTGTTCAGCGCCAGCCGATCCGCTTTGGCCAAGGTGATGAAGTAGTCGGCGTCCTCGACGCGCACGTTGCGCAATTCAAACGGTGCCACAGCACCCGCTTTGCCGATCCAGCGCGTATCCAATCCGATATCGAGCGCGCCGTTGACCAAGTCACTCATGCCACCCACCCAAGCGACCGGGACGGCGCCACGGCTACTGGATGATCCCCAGACTTCGGCGTAGACGTGGTAGTGACCCGCCAGCGCTTTGGCGCTATTGACCGAGAGCGGCAGTGCCAGTCGATGGGCGCCAACGCTCTTGCTGCTGATGGTGTCAGCGCGCAGCGAAAGTTCGGCATCCAGTACCGGAATCAGATGTTCCGCCGTGCGCACGAAGCTG
>PEUI01000350.1:0-1188 GCA_002785585.1 Lysobacterales bacterium CG02_land_8_20_14_3_00_62_12 | reverse complement strand
AATCAGATGTTCCGCCGTGCGCACGAAGCTGCCGCCGTGGTCGTTGTGTCCGCGGATCAGCACCTGCGCGTTGAAGTCGCCGGCTTGATCGGCGAGAAAATCGGCACCAAACACACCGTCGCTGGCAACGCCATCCTGATGCAGGCCGTCATCGAACATGGCGCTTTGGCGGACACTGCCATCCGGCGCAGTGACGCGCAGGGAGGCCACACTGAGTGCTTCGGCACGCAGATTCGCAGCGGATTTCTCAAGATCATAAACACTGGCCACCAAGCCAATGCGCTGGCCCAGCAGTTGATTGAAAGCGACCTGGTGAGACAACAATCGCTCGCTGCCTTCGGCTTCCACCAGCATGAAACCTTGGTCGGCGCGCGCGGACTCGACGCTGACTTTCCAGTCGCCACGCGGCACATTCTTGAAGGTATACAGTTCGGCGGGTACCGAGCTACCGCCCAGGTCCCAATCCACCGCGCGTTTTTCCAGTGCCAATTGCTCGGCCGGTTGAATGCGCTTGGAAACCGGATCTTGCATGCTCACGGCCCACGACTTGGCGGCGCCGGCGAACACCACGAAACGCAAGTTTTCGCCTTCCACCGGTACCGTGGTTTGCCAACTGAACTTGCCATTGGCAGACTTTTCCAGGGTGACCGGCAACAGCGCACTCTTGGAGTGGATGGCGGCAGCAATCGGATTGGCCGGCGCCATCAGGGCGAACTCGGACGGCACCCCCGCCAACTGTTTGGGCACCGGCCCGGTAGCCGCAGCGCCGAGCATCGGCACCACGGTCAGCAACAAACCTGCCAATTTGATCGAAGATTGAATCGGTTTCACGTAACCCTCTCCTATTACATGATGAAAAACTCCGTCAGGCGCTAAGGCGCTGCGGAGAACTTAGGTGTTGTGTACGACCACGCACTTGGCCCCGCTGATAACGACAATCTGCGCGGTCTGATCCCCGCCCGACCTGCCAGCAAGGTTGGTTGCACCAGGTCGGCGCGCAGTTTGCATACCCAGGCGTATGTTGGCAAGTTGCGGGCGCCCTTGCCTTGTAATCGGCACTGTGATAGCGACTGGATCTTCGCCATCGACCCCCTGCGCGCCGCACTTGCCGCATCGTTAGGCGTTGCGCAGAAATAACTTGCGCAGATTGCGCAGGACTTTCGTTCGCCTGCAAGGCGCACAAAGTGG
>PEUI01000358.1:486-6063 GCA_002785585.1 Lysobacterales bacterium CG02_land_8_20_14_3_00_62_12 | reverse complement strand
GACAATGCTCGACACGCCGCGACCTTGCGTCGGATCCGCCGACCGGCAGCGAAGCGACGGAGGCTCCGCGCATCGGCTTGATCCGACCTACGCCGCTACGCCGCTTGCCTATGGTTGCGCGCCCACTCCAGGCAGCGCTTGCGGGTAATCGGGCCGAACCGCAGTTGTTCGAGCAAAGCGTCCAGGGCGACGCGGTCGGCGCCGCCGATCTGATAGCCCGCGGGTGTGCTGGGCACCGGCGCGTTCAGCGCAATCGTGCTCAATTGCCGATACAAGCGGGCGTCGTCGCTGCCACGACGCAAGCGATCTGCCAATTGCGCGGCACCGCGCATTCTGAGATAGGGCAGCTCATCGATACGGGCCAGCAGGCTGTCCAAAGAGCCGAAATGATTGATCAGGCTGGCGGCGGTTTTCGGGCCGATGCCGGAGATCCCGGGAATGTTGTCGACCGCATCGCCCATCAACGCCAGATAGTCGGCGAACTGATCGGGGCGCACGCCGTGCTTGCGTTTTACGCCAGCGGCATCGGTGCGCTCGCGGCGGCTGACATCGAAAATGACCGTGTGTTCGTCGACCAACTGCGAGAAATCCTTGTCGCCGGTGACCAGTACCGCTTCGAAACCGTGCGGCTTGAGGGCGTGCCAGGCGCTGCCGACCAGGTCGTCGGCTTCGTACTCGCCATCCACCAGCACGGTGAGCCCCAGCGCCCGACAGAGTTGCTGGCAATAGACAAATTGCCGCGCCAGGTCCGCTGGTGGCAATTCCCGGTTGGCCTTGTACGCCGGATACAGCCGATTGCGGAACGAGGTCGTCAGCGATTCGTCGAAACACACCGCCAAATGCGTAGGCTGTGCGTCTGCCAGCAAGCCCAACAACGTATTGAGAAATCCGTAGACGGCGTGCACCGGCTGTTGCTGCTGATCGGTGAACTCGGTGGCGACCGAGTAATAGGCACGAAATACATAAATGCTGGCGTCGATCAGGTGAATGGCGTTCATCTGCGAACTGTAGCGTGTGGCTCAAGTTTGCGCTGGCTGACCGCTGCTGGGCCGGTGGCCTCTGCGCTGGAAGTACTGTGCTGGTGTTGGTTTTCGGGTTAGGCTGGGCGTCTCCAATCGACGCAACGCCAACGCTATGGCCAAAGCCAAACGCATCAAAATTGCCAAAGCAGATCGTCGCGATGACCACGATCCGGCCAACGCCGCCTTCTGTTATTGGGACGGTGACACGCTGGTGCTCAATGTGCTGGGAAAGCCCAGCGCCAGCAAAGATGTGATCGGCAAAGCCAAGGGCAACCAGCTCAAGGTGAGTGTCACCGCCACGCCGGTGGCGGGTCGAGCGACCGACCATATGGTGCGTTTTCTGGCAGCGCAGTTTGCGGTGTCTGCGCATGACATCGAGGTGGTATTTGGTCGCTTTACCGTCAACAAGCAACTGCGCATCCACGCGCCGAACTCGCTGCCGCCGGTGATCGCCGAGCAACTGACGCAACTGCTGTAGGCCGATCGCAGCGGACGCTACGACACACGCCGTGGCTGCACCGGATCAGCGCCCACTTGCGCTGCTCAAGTAATTGACCGAGGTCAAGCCGAAGCTGATGGGAATGGCGCAAGCTGCTGCCTATCGTGGCCTTCGCCGCTGGCGTTGGCCGTTGCCGAGGAGCGCCAAGCCATGTTCAAGAATCGTTCGATGGAAATCGCCGCAGACGCCGACGATGGCACTGCTGTGGCGCTGCCGGAGGCGCCGCGCCTGGGCTGGTTGGCGGCGTTGCGTGCCGCTGCGGCGGCCACGCCGGATGGACTGCCGTTGCCGGATTACCTGGTCAAGCACTATTGGTGGGCGTACTTGTGGCGGCCGGCGGTGTGGTTTTTCGATCATCAAGTGATCATCAATGCCATTGTCTTTGGTCAGTACCGCAAACTCACCAATGAAACGCTGCGCCTGCTGCAACCACATTCTGCCGGATCGACGCTGCTGATCGCTTCGGCCTACGGCAACATGATTACCAAGCTGGCCGGGGCGCTGGCCGGAAAACCACTGACCGTATGTGATGTGGCGCCAATCCAGCTCGAACATGTGCACGCCAAACTGGTCGCGGCCGGACTCGATCAGCGCGTGCAGCTCGATCTGATGAACGCCGAATCGCTGGACTATGGCCGCGATCAATTCGACACCGCGTTCATGTTTCTGCTGCTGCACGAACTGCCACCAGCGCCGCGCCGACGCGCACTCGATGAAATGTTGCGGGTACTCAAGCCCGGCGGCAGCCTGGTGCTGGCCGAGTACGGTGCGGATGCGCACCGGCACTGGTTTCATCGGGTTCGCTTGCTGCGCTGGATCTTTGGCAGTGCCGAACCGTTCCTGCCGAGTTTGTGGAAAGAAGATATCGATGCCCTGGTGGCGGCCAGTGCCGCGGTCCACGGCAAGCACGTGGTGGCGCAAGAAAAAGTGTCGATATTTCGTGGCTTCTATCGGGTCTGGCGTTATCGCGTCGCGCAGGCCTGAGCATGCAAACCTTTCATGCCGATGTGATTATCGTTGGCGCCGGCGGTGCCGGATTGAGTGCCGGCATCGCAGTGGCCGAACAAGACCCATCGCTGCGGGTGGCGCTGGTCTCCAAGGTGTATCCAATGCGCAGTCACACGGTGGCCGCCGAGGGCGGTGCTGCCGCTGTGATCCGAGCGCCGGACACGCTGGAAGATCATTTTCGCGACACCGTCAGTGGTGGCGACTGGCTCTGCGATCAGGATGCGGTCGATCTGTTTGTGGCCGAAGCACCGAAGGCGCTCACCCGATTGGAGCACTGGGGTTGTCCGTGGAGCCGTGCCGAAGATGGTCGCGTGCAGGTGCGATCTTTTGGTGGCATGAAGAACGAGCGCACCTGGTTTGCCGCCGACAAGAGTGGCTTCCACATTCTGCATACTTTGTTCCAGACCTCGCAGAGGTTCCCCAGCATCCAGCGTTTTGATGAAGTCTACGCGCTCGATCTGCTGGTCGCCGAGGGGGCGGTCGGTGGCCTCACTGGCTTGAGTATGCAAACCGGCGAGGCCATGGTGTTGCTGGCGCCGAGCGTCATCATCGCCACCGGTGGTGCGGGCCGAGTGTTTCCGTTCACCACCAACGGCGCGATCAAAACTGGCGATGGCATGGCGATGGCCTACCGTGCCGGGGTGGCGCTCAAAGATATTGAGTTCATGCAATACCACCCGACCGGCCTGCCCGGCACCGGCATCCTGATCACCGAAGGCGCGCGCGGCGAAGGCGGCATTTTGGTCAACAAGGACGGTTATCGCTATTTGCAGGACTATAACCTGGGGCCGCCGGATCCCTGGCCGCGCCGCAAGGCAATGGAAATGGGTCCGCGTGATCGCCTGAGCCAGGCGTTCTGGCACGAGCAGAAAAAGGGCCGCACGATCAAAACCAGCGCCGGCGATGACGTGGTGCATCTGGATATCCGCAAGCTCGGCGAAAAGTTCATCGATGAAAGACTGCCGATGGTCCGTGAATTGTCGCGCGCCTACGTCGGCGTGGACCCGGTGGTCGCGCCGATCCCGGTGCGGCCGGTGGTGCATTACACGATGGGCGGCATCGACACCAATATCGACACCGCGACCGATCTGGCCGGACTCTATGCGGCCGGTGAGTGTGCCTGTGTCAGCATCAATGGCGCCAATCGGCTGGGGTCCAATTCCTTGACCGAGATTCTGGTGTTTGGCACCCGCGCCGGCTTGCAGGCAGCGGACCGGGCGCGGTCTCAGGTCGACCGCCCGGCAACCAATTGGGACGCGCAGATCCAGGCTTCGTTCGGCAAAGTCTCCGGGTTGATGGCACGCACCGCTGGCAACGAAAGTATTGTCGGTTTACGCGGACAACTGCACGGTCTGATGGAAGGCGCGGCTGGCATCTACCGCGAAGACGCGCCACTGCGTGCCGCCTGTGCAGAGATCGCCGGTCTGCGTCGGCGTTACCGTGAACTGGCCATCAGCGACCACAGCAAAGTCTTCAATACCCAGCTTTTCCAGGCGCTGGAACTGGGCGCGATGCTTGAAATCGGTGAAGCGATGGTGCACTCGGCACTGGCCCGACGCGAGTCGCGCGGCGCGCATCAGCGGTTGGATTTTCCGCAACGCGACGACGTTCAATTCCTGCACCACAGCATCGCCCGCAGCGGCGGCCAGGACGCGCCTAGCATCGAACACAAGCCGGTCAACATCAGCCGCTGGCCGCCGGGTGAACGGGTCTATGGAGGAGCGGCGAAATGAATCCATCACCGATGCCGGTGTCCGCAGTCGGCGCCAATGCGCTGCGCACCATTACCTTGGAAGTGTTTCGGTTTCGGCCCGAGCAAGACCCGCTACCCAGTTGGCAAACCTATCAAGTGCCGTGCCGGGAAGAATGGGTAGTGCTCGATGCACTCAACTACATCAAGGACCATCTCGACGGCAGTTTGAGCTATCGCTGGTCCTGCCACATGGCGGTTTGCGGTAGTTGCGGAATGATGATCAACGGCAAGCCGATCCTGTCGTGCAAGGCTTTTGTACGCGATTTTCCCGACCACATTCGGGTTGAGCCGTTGGGTAATCTGACCGTCATCCGTGATCTGGTGGTCAAGCAGGAACGGTTGTTGGCCAACCTGTCGGCGGTGAAAAGCTGGTTGATTCCGAAGACGCCGGCAGCGGCCGATGAGCCGTACCGGCAGACTCCAGTGCAGCTCGACCAGTATCGGCACCTGTCGATGTGCATCAATTGCCTGCTGTGCTACGCCGCCTGCCCGCAGGTGGCGCTGAACGAAGGCTATTTGGGACCGGCGGCGCTGGCGCTGGCGCATCGCTACAACCTGGATTCACGCGATGGCGGAACTTTTGAGCGAATGCAGGCTACCGCTAGCGCCGATGGCATCTGGGAGTGCAGCTTCGTTGGCGAATGCTCCGAGGTTTGTCCCAAGCACGTTGATCCGGCGGGCGCAATTCAACAGATGAAATTGGCCAGCAGTCTGGACTGGTTTGCCCGCCGCCTTGGCCTGGGAGAGCGGTCATGAGCAGCTCCGTGTATACCCCAAAATTGCCACGCTGGTGGTGGCTCCATCACGCCGGATATCGGCGCTACATGGTGCGCGAATTGAGCTGTATCCCGATTGGCGTGTTCGCGGTAATGCTGATTGTCGGATGCTGGCGATTGGAACAAGGGCCAGAGAGCTGGCAAGCGTTTCGCGCGGCTTTGGCGACGCCGTTGGCTTTGGTTTGGCAACTGATCGCGCTGGCGTTTGCCGTGTACCACAGCATTACCTGGTTTGCTTTGGCACCGCGCACCATGCCGCTGCGGATCGGTGCGCGGCGGCTGCCGGCGAGCTGGATTGCCGGCGCTCATTACTTGGCCTGGGCCGTGCTCAGCCTGCTGGTTTTACGGATCGTCGGAGGCTGACATGAGCATCTCCAACAAACCCCTGTTGTGGCTGCCGTTTGCTGGCGGCGGCATGCTCGCCGCCTTGTTGTTGCCCGCGCTGATGCTGGTGCTGCTGCTCGATAGCCTGGGCATGCTGTCGACCGCCGCGCTCGCCCACGAGCGCGTGCGTGCCTG
>PEUI01000358.1:184-404 GCA_002785585.1 Lysobacterales bacterium CG02_land_8_20_14_3_00_62_12 | reverse complement strand
TCAGTGCCAGAATCTGCTACAGCGCTGCGACCTTGGCCACCGTGGCGCTGGCCTGGGTATGGGTCTGAATCGATCAGTGCTGACGAGGCGCCGCCGCTGCCTAACTTCCGTGCGGCAGAGGGGCAGCGTATCGATGATGAAAGACCCTAGAACCGTGCTCCGCCTCGGGCTTGGTTGGGCATCGCTGCGCTCACCCCAACCTATGCCAACGAATCAGCAC
>PEUI01000358.1:0-147 GCA_002785585.1 Lysobacterales bacterium CG02_land_8_20_14_3_00_62_12 | reverse complement strand
CAAAGCGGTTTTTAACGGCCACGGCCGGTCACCCCAACAAACCCCACCACATAGCGAACCACCCAAACCGCGCTCCGCCTCGGGCTTGGTTGGGCAACGCTGTGCTCACCCCAACCTATGCCAACGAATCAGCACGCATCGTTGCGC
>PEUI01000302.1:1046-1201 GCA_002785585.1 Lysobacterales bacterium CG02_land_8_20_14_3_00_62_12 | reverse complement strand
CGTCAGCACCTTCTGCCCATGCCGCAACACGCCTTTGTCATCCAGCACCAGACCCAGCATCTTGCGTTTGACGCCGGCGGCTTGCGCGGCGATCAGCGCCGCGCGGCCGATGAAATCGCGCCCGGGGTTCAGGGCCAAGGTCCAACTGAGCGCGG
>PEUI01000302.1:0-1006 GCA_002785585.1 Lysobacterales bacterium CG02_land_8_20_14_3_00_62_12 | reverse complement strand
GAGATTCATCCCCGCTTCCAGCCGCAGGGTGTCGCGTGCGCCCAAACCCGCGGGCTTGACGCCTGCCGCCAGTAATTGTTGCCAGAACGCTACCGCGCCGCCTTCCGGCAACATGATTTCAAAACCATCTTCACCGGTGTAGCCGGTGCGGGCGATGAACATGTCGTCGATTTCGGCACCGACAAACTTGCCGAGCGCGTCCGCGGCCACGGCGCCACCGGCCGACAACAGGCCACGCACCCGCGACCGCGCGCTCGGCCCCTGCACCGCGATCATGGCAAAGTCGGCACGCTCGTTCAGGGTGACGCCAAAGCGGGTGGCCTGCTCGGCCAGCCACTCCAGATCTTTTTCGCGGGTACTGGCATTGACCACCATGCGAAAAAACGCTTCGCTCTGGTAATAGACGATCAAGTCATCGATCACGCCGCCGTGGGCATTCAACATGCAGCTATACAGTGCCTTGCCCGGCTTTTGCAGCTTGTCGATGTCGTTGGCCAGCAGGTAACGCAGAAACCCACGCACGCGGGCACCGTGCAAATCCACGACCGTCATGTGCGAAACATCGAACATGCCGGCATCGCGCCGAACCTGATGGTGCTCGTTGATTTGCGAACCGTAGTTGATCGGCATATCCCAGCCGCCAAAGTCCACCATGCGAGCGCCCAGGGCGCGGTGGGTCGAATTCAGGATCGTTTGTTTGGACATTGGCCTTCCAGCGGCGTTGCGGGATCGTCCAAGCATAGCGTAGAGCCGTCCGCTACCAAAAATGGTTCGGCAACCTGACGCATCGAGAGAGCCGGTTTTGCACGGCCAGTGTTCGCTCGCCATGACAGTGCGGGCAAGCTTGTGTTGGCGATATGCTGGCGACTCCAACGATCCTTTCTGGTGGTGCCATGGCTTTGCCCATTCTGCTGGCGGAAGACGACCCGATCACGCGCGAGGCGCTATCTGTCCATCTGCTGCAATTGGGTTTTCAGGTACTCGCCTGCAGCGGATTTCAGGCCGC
>PEUI01000400.1:438-6169 GCA_002785585.1 Lysobacterales bacterium CG02_land_8_20_14_3_00_62_12 | reverse complement strand
AACGCAGCTTTGGGTGGTCAACGACAGCGACGACGGTGCCGTGCTGCATGCGATCAGCCGCGATGGCAGTTGGCGTGCGCGTGTCCGCGTGGTCGCCGCCACGGCCACCGACTGGGAGGACCTATCCAGCTTCCAACTCGACGGTCAGCCCTACTTGCTGATTGCCGATACCGGCGACAACGGCGGCCTGCGCGACCATCTCTCCTTGTTGGTCGTCGGCGAACCACGCGCCGATCAGCCGAGCGCGGCGATTGCCTGGCAGCTGGACTTCCGCTTGCCGGAAGGTCCGCGCGATATTGAGGCGGTCGCCGTGGATGGGTCGGCTGGCAGTGTTTACCTGATCGCCAAACGCCACTTTCCGCGCGTGCTGTATCGCCTGCCGCTGCGCCCGGCGGCAACCGGCAGCACGCTGCTGGCCGAACGTGTCGGCAGCTTTGACACCCTGCCCGCCGCGACCGCGGCAGAACTGGCGGCCAATCCCAAGTTCGGTCGATTTCAGGGCGACATCACCGGTTTGGCGTTGGACCCGCAGGGCCGCTATGCCTTGGTGCTGAGTTATCGCGGTTTGTATTTTTATCCGCGCTTCGTCGGTCAATCCTGGCTGCAAGCGTTGTCGCATCCGCCGCAACGACTATCGCTGCCGCCGATGCCACAGGCCGAGGGACTGGCGCTGGATGGGCAACAAAAGCTCGCCATCGTGCTGTCGGAGCGCCTGCTGGCGCCGATCTATCAGGTCGTATTGCCAGCGCCTCGCTGAGCTTCGGGCAGCGGCGCTGAGCGCACCTGGCCGACCGCAATCACCTATTGCATTTAGATATCACTGTGATATCTTTTCGACCGATAACCCAGGAGCCCGTCAACATGAACCAGAATGCCACTTTCTACGAACGTCCCGTCAACAGTCTGGCCGGCATCCCGGTCGTGTTGATATTGTTGTTGGTCAGCCTGGTCGGCTTGCCGGCCTTGTTTATCGTCGGCTTCCGGGTGCTGGCGGTGCCGCTCGCCGTGGTCACGCTGTTTTGCTGGTTCGGCCTGTTCATGGTGCAGCCCAACCAGGGCGTGGTGATGCAGTTGTTTGGCCGCTACATCGGCAGCGTACGCGATTCCGGACTGCGCTGGGCCAATCCGTTTTATTCCAAGCGGCCGGTATCGCTGCGCATCCGCAACTTTGAATCCGGCAAACTCAAAGTCAACGACCTGCTCGGTTCGCCGATCGAAATCGCCGCAATCGTGGTCTGGCAAGTGGTCGATACCGCCGAAGCGGCCTTCGCCGTCGATGACTACGAGAACTTTGTCCACGTCCAAACCGAGGCCGCCTTGCGCCAGTCGGCGACCAGCTATCCCTACGATCTGCAGGATGGTCACACGGTGTCGCTGCGCAGCCATACCCAGGAAATCGCCGACCATCTGCGCAAGGAAATTCAGGAGCGCTTGACCAGCGCTGGCGTCAAAGTGGTCGAAGCGCGTATTGCCCATCTGGCCTACGCGCCGGAAATTGCCCAAGCGATGCTGCAACGTCAACAGGCTGGCGCAATCATCGCCGCGCGTACCAAAATCGTCGAAGGCGCCGTCACCATGGTGCACATGGCGCTGGCGCAATTGGCCGAGAAAGGCATCGTGCAACTGGATGAAGAACGCAAAGCAGCGATGGTGTCCAACCTGCTGGTGGTGCTGTGCGGCGAGCGTGGCACCCAGCCGATCGTCAATACCGGTTCGATCTACTGATTGCCGACCGTGACCGAAAAGAAAGCCTATCCGCTGCGCATCAACGCGGCCGTGCTCGCCGCGATCCAGCGCTGGTCCGACGACGAACTGCGCAGCGTCAACGCGCAAATCGAATACGTCTTGCGCGACGCCTTGCGCCGCGCCGGTCGGCTACTCGATCCGCCAACCAAGGCCAAAGCCAAACCAGGAATCCAGTCATGAGTGAACCACGCTTCGAATACACCATTTTGCGGGTCAAGCCTGGTTTTCTGCGGATGACACCCGATCCGGAAGCACTCGCCAGCGAACTCAACCGGCTCGGTGCCCAGGGCTGGGAATTGGTCGCGCCACTGCCCACGCCCGGAAATTACTTGAGTCGCATCACCTTGATTTTCAAGCGCCCGCACTAAGCTTCGAAGCATGCACGTCAAGCCGTTTGTTGATACCCGACAGGGTGCCACCAGCGCCGCGCCAGCGGTGATGTGGAATAGCACCGAGCTGCAACTGCGACCGCTGATCACCGGCGCCGATCATGGCCGTGCACAGACCCTGCTGCAAGTTGCCCGCGGTCGCGCGGAGTGGCCAGCGGTCACGCCGCAACGTGCGCGCTGGCTTTTGATCGAAAACAAATGGGCCACGCCGACGGCGGTTGGGCTGATGCTGATCGAAGCCAGCACGCCGCGTGCTGCGCCGCGCGGCTGGCTCTGGCTGGCGCCGAGTGCCCGAAACCAGGGACTTGGCCGCCGCGCACTCAAGATGCTGACCCAATTTGCGCCGCGCATCCAGGCCAGCGCGCCGCTGTCAACCACGGCACGATGTTGGTTGCTGGCGAACCGAGCGACGCTGGATCGCGATGGCCAATGGCATTGGCAGCCGCTTGGCACCAGCGCAGCCGCAGCCCGCCCTGGCGGCGATGGCGGCGATGGCGGCGATGGCATCGCGCAAGCCGCCGCTGCGCTACCGATACCGGTGGACTATGCCGAGCAACATCAACTGGCGCCGGTAGCGGAGCCTCTGCGCCTGCACTATGCCGGCCGTGATTACGTCGGTCGTTCGCTGTGGCTGCAACACGGCACGCTGCAGGCTTGGTCGCGCCTGCGGCCGGCCGCCGCTGCCGCCAATATCGCCCTCGAAGCCATTTCCGGATTTCGCAGCGTCGCCTATCAGGCCGATATTTTCCGACGCAAACTGGCGCGCGGTTTAACCCTTGACGACATTCTCAAAGTCAACACCGCGCCCGGCTACAGCGAGCACCACAGCGGTCGCGCGCTCGATCTCGGTAGCCCCGGCTGCGCGCCCGCAGAAGTTGAATTTGAAACGACGCCGGCCTTTGCTTGGCTCCAGGCAAACGCCGCACGGTTTGGCTTTCGGCTGAGTTATCCGCGCAACAACCCCCACGGCGTGGTCTACGAGCCCTGGCATTGGTACTGGCTGGGTTGATGCGCTGGCTGGGCTGAAGCGCAGGTTGCGGTGGTGCGCGGCGCGACCATAAAACTTTTGGTCGGCACCGGCAGGCATCGTCGCTCCGACCAGACCGTCGGCATGTTCGAGTCGCCCTAGCCGAGATGGATCTCGCTGGCAATCATCTCGGCACTGAACGCGCCGACGGCATCGCCAAAGACGTAATGCACGTTGTCTTTGAGCAGTTCGCCCAGGTGATTGGCCGAATCCACCCGCTCGATCACGACGATCTTGCCGTAGCGCAACGACTCCGCAATCAATTTGCGCCGCCACTCCGGCCACCGTTCGCTGTGCACCGGATCGATCGCCGACAGACTGATGACATTGGCATAGGTGCTAGCCAAGCGCGCCAGCCGGAGCTGATCGTGCTCACAACTGGTAAAGCCGGTAAGGCAGATGCGGGTGCCGGAAAATTGCAGTTGTTCAAGCAGACGGCTGGCGCGCGGCACGTCGTCGAGCAGCGACTGGACGCTGAACATCAACGCCAGGCTATCGGCATCGATCGCGCGCGCTTTCAACTCTGCTACCAGCCAATCGACAAACGCTGGTTCCGCCAGACTGTCCACCGAAATCGGCACCAGCACCCGGGTTTCGCCGTGCTTGGCGATCTGGACGGCGATCCGCTTGCAGACCGCGTCGATCCACCAGTGATCGAGTTTCTTGAGCATGTTCAGCTCACGCGCAATCGGCACAAATTGCTTGGCGCTGATCGCCCCGGCCAGGTGGCTGCGTGGCGCCACCAACGACAGTTGCGCCAGAAATTGGCCAGCATGGCGACCGCGCATCG
This sequence comes from Lysobacterales bacterium CG02_land_8_20_14_3_00_62_12, assembly GCA_002785585.1. Lineage (GTDB taxonomy): Bacteria > Pseudomonadota > Gammaproteobacteria > Xanthomonadales > Ahniellaceae > 0-14-3-00-62-12. The sequence goes on along the minus strand of PEUI01000400.1, from coordinate 2,217 downwards.
GCACCAGACTGCGAAACTCGATGCGCGTGGTGGCATCGGTCAACGGATGGCGCAAGAGCGCGCGCGCCAACTTCTGTTCTGGCACTTCGCTGGTACCGGTTACCGGCGCGGCCAGCCACTGGGTTTGCCCACCGCCTTGCTCCTGCGCCGATTGTGCTTCGGCACTCAAGCGCAGCAACACGTCGTCGATTGCCACCGAGGATTCGTCGATGCGCTCCACCGCAAGCGTAAAACTCACTTCGACCGGCGACTCGGACGACAACCAACCACGGCTCTGCAGGCGTTTTCGGAGATGGTCGCCAGCAATTTTCAGCAGCCCCTCGCTGCTCACCGGTAGCAACAGCAAGAAAGTGAACTCACCCAACACGCAAACCCCGGCCTGGCAACTTGGGTCTAGTGCCAAAGCGGCGACGATCGCTTGCGACAAGTCACCGGTGCGGATAAAACCCAGCCGCCGCGCCAGCTTCGGCACATCGTCCACCGCCAGCAGGCCGAGCCCGACACACTCGCCCAACTCACCGCGCCGTGCGCATTCGACTTCGTGGACCAAAGTAGCGCGATCGACCCGGCCTGGAGTGGCCAGCGGATGACCACCATTGAATGTGGTCGCCGCCAGCAAACGCGAACGGCCGACCCGCGAACTCACCGACGCGATCAAATGCCGGGGCTTGATCGGCTTTTCCAGAAAATCGTCACCCCCCATGCGAATCGCGTCGAAACGCTTGTCGAGATCGTCCTCGCCGGACATGAAAATGATCGGCACCAAGGTCATGTCCGGCCGCTCGCGGATCAGTTGTGCGACCTCGATGCCATTCATATCCGGCAAATACAGATCGAGCAGCACCAGGTCCGGCCGAAACTCGGCTAGCGCTGCCAGCGCCGCCTGCGCGGTCACCGCAATGTGCGTGGTCATGCCCTTGTAGCGCAGCACCGATTCGCAAAACATCGCCATGTCACGATCATCGTCAACGATCAAAACGCGCGCGTCGTCGCGATGCTGCGACACCACCAACGCGGTCAACCGCTGTACCACTTTTTCGGCGCTGGCGCCCTCGATTACCGCGTCGGCGCCAGCGCGCTCGGCGAACAAGCGCTGGCGCACATCACCGCCATCGTTCAACACCAGCGCCAACGGTCGCCGCCGTTCGCTGCCGCTGCCGCTGCCGCGTTCGGCGCTATCGAGCAATCGCGGCAGCAACGCGACCATGGCGATATCCACGATCACTGCGTCCGGCGTGCGATTGCGGGCTTCGGCAAGGGCGCGATTGGCATCGGCAATGCTTTGCACCACAAACCGCTCGTGCCCCAGTTGTTGGCTCAAACCGGCCAGTTCGCGCTCGTCCGGACGCACATACAGCACCACCGGAAACTTGCGCTGGTCGGTCTTGGGCGCGGCCGACGCGGTCGGCGCGGCGGCTATTTGCCCACCCGCTGCCGCCAGCGCGTGCGCCAACGCCGTCACCCGATCCCGCTGGGCCGGGCTCGCCTGACCGCCGGTTTCGACCAGGGAACTGAGATACACCGTCATCTCGACGGCAGCATCGGCAATGGCGCTTTGTCCCTGCTGATCGGCGCAACTGGCCAGGGCGTCGGTCTCTTCGTAGAGATGCGCCATTTCCATGACTGGCCAGTCCGGAATCACGCGCAGCGCACGCTGCGCCAAGTCTTGCGCGAGGGCGGGCAGTTCTACGGTGGACCCGGCATGGTTCATGCCGACACTGAAGCGCGAACCAGGGTTCGCCGTCAAGCACCAGGTGCAGGGCTTCGGGAAAGGGTGGG
>PEUI01000400.1:0-396 GCA_002785585.1 Lysobacterales bacterium CG02_land_8_20_14_3_00_62_12 | reverse complement strand
CTATCGTGAGCGGCCGTCGACCGCAGGTTGTCCCGATGTCCGGTCCCGATGTCCGCTGAACTGCCACTGGCCACCCGGCAAGTATTGTCGCCAACGCAACTGGCGCTGGCCGCCCGCGAGTTGTTGGAGCATGGCTTTCCGTTGCTTTGGCTACAGGGCGAGATTTCCAATTTTCTGCGCGCCCGCTCCGGGCATTGGTACTTCACCATCAAGGACGCTGGCGCGCAGATCCGGTGCGCGATGTTTCGACCCCGGGCGATGCTGCTGCGGTTCGCGCCGAGCGACGGCCAACAGGTATTGCTGCGCGCCCGGGTCACCTTTTATGAGCCGCGCGGCGACTTCCAGTTGCAGGTCGAACATATGGAAGAAGCCGGCCTCGGCGCCTTGCAACGGCAG
>PEUI01000304.1 GCA_002785585.1 Lysobacterales bacterium CG02_land_8_20_14_3_00_62_12 | reverse complement strand
TTCTACAACCCGGAACGCCGCTCGGCGATCAACATCGTGCCCGGTTTGATCGGCGTCATCCTGACCATGACGATGGTCTTGTTCACCGCCGTCGCCGTGGTCCGCGAACGCGAACGCGGCAACCTGGAAATGCTGATCACCACGCCGGTCAGCTCGCTGGAACTGATGCTCGGCAAAGTATTGCCCTACGTCGCCATCGGCCTGGTGCAAACCAGCATCGTGCTGCTGCTCGGCGCCTGGGTGTTTCAGGTGCCGGTGCGCGGCAGCCTGGTCGATGTCTACCTGGCCGCACTGCTGTTGATCGCCGCCAACCTGAGCCTGGGCCTGCTGATCTCGACCCGTGCGCAATCGCAATTTCAGGCCATGCAAATGGGCTTCTTCGTCATGCTGCCCTCGATCCTGCTATCGGGCTTCATGTTCCCCTTCGCCGGCATGCCGGTGGCCGCACAATGGATCGCCGAAGTCTTGCCACTCACCCATTTTGTCCGCCTGATTCGCGGCATCATGCTGCGCGGCGCCGCCCTCAGCGATCTCCACCACGAAGTCATCGTCCTCGCCGTCTTCACCCTGGTAATGATGACGCTGGCAGTACGCTGGTTCCGCAAGCGCCTGGATTGATTGGCGCTGACTTAACCGCCAACGGGAACGGCAAGCGCAGCCTCGCGATGCAAAAACAGCAAGGCCGACAATGCCTGATGCTGCGTCGATGCCGCCACCTGACCGCGCACCGCCAAGTCGGGCAAAAACGCTTCAACCTCAGGCGCACCAAGTTCCTGCGGATGACGTTTGCCGTTGGCCAGAATGAATCGCCGGATCCAGCCGACATCGGCTTTTTCCGAACGAATCGCCAGGCCCAAGCGCCGCATGCGGGCACGCACTTGATCCAGCAAACGCGGCGGTTTCGCCTCAGCGTTGATCTTGCCAGCGCCCCTTCCAGCGCCGCGTTCAGCGCTGTTGCCAACGGCTGCCGGGCCGACTAGAGTCGCCCGAGCGTTGATGCCCGGCAAAGGTTTCATCCGCCCAGCCATCGATCCAGATAGATGGCAAGGATAGGCGGCAGCGATAGTCGGCAACATCGGATCAACACCATGATTCGAGCAAGATTTTTCCTACCACCCACATCGCAAAGCTAGGACAGGTTGCAGAAATAGGTGGCGATTTGAAACCGGATTGTAATAGACGGCCCAACAGGGGCGGAGACGTGGCTTTTC
>PEUI01000086.1 GCA_002785585.1 Lysobacterales bacterium CG02_land_8_20_14_3_00_62_12 | reverse complement strand
CTGGTTGGCCGAGTATGCCCAGCGCCTAAAGCCCGGCCGCGGCGATCTGGATACCGAGCTGCACGCGCACAGCGGCAACAACGACTGAGCATTGGCGCCACCGTGTGCGAGCCTACATTTGTGGAGCGACGCTTGCCTTTGAGCCCCTCCCCCGCTTGCGGGGGAGGGGTTGGGGAGAGGTGTGGTTGCCTTTGATTCCCCGGCTGGTGGGTGAATACCTGGAGCAAGATCACCAGCCCCTCTCTCCCGGCCTCTCCCCCGCAAGCGGGGGAGAGGAGCAAAGCCCGCATCGCCAAAGCCACAGTGGCGCTGGTCCGCGACTCCCAATTCCGGTCTCCCGTCTTTACGGCAGCCCACACTCGCAATGCGCTTGCAGGCTGATCGGTAGGCCGCTGCGGCGGCGGCTTTGGATCAGTGCCTGGACGCGGGCGAGTTCCTGGTGCTGCGCTTGGGATTGCCAAAACAGCGGCGAGATCAGGCCTTGTTCGCGCAGAAAACCGGTGATGCCAGACTGCGCCATGCTGGCAAAGAAGGCTTCCAGCGCGGTTGCTGGTTGCTCGATGTAGCGGGTGTCGTATTTTTTCAGGCCGGCGCGTTTGGCGGCGGCGGCGATGGCGTCATCCAGGGTGCCGAGGCGATCCACCAGGCCTCGCTCTTTGGCTTGCGCGCCGGTCCAAACGCGGCCACGGGCGATGCCATCGATGGCTTCCGGTGTCTGCTTTCTGGCGGCAGCCACTTTGCCAATGAAATCGGCGTAGCCCTTGTTCAGCACTTGCTGGATCATTTCGCCGACGCGCGGATCGAGCGCCCGCGTCGGGTCGAAAGCACCGGCCAGCCAAGTAGTGCCGACGCCGTCGCTATGGAGGCCGAGTTTGCCCATGGCCGCGGGGACATTGAAGACCAGTCCGTAGATGCCGATCGAGCCGGTGATGGTGCTCGGATCGGCGATGATCTCGTCGGCGTCCATGCTGATCCAGTAGCCGCCCGATGCCGCCAGGTCGCCCATCGACACCACCACCGGCAGGCCAGCGGCTTTGATCAAGGCGACTTCGCGGCGAATTTGTTCCGACGGGAACACGCTGCCACCGGGGGAATCGACGCGCAACACCAGCGCCTTGATGTTTTCGTCCAGACGAATGTCGCGCAACAGGGCGCTGGTCGAATCACCGCCGATGCTGCCGGGCCGCTGTTTGCCATCGACGATTTCGCCCTCGGTGACCAATACCGCTACTTGTGACTTGCCGGGGAATTGCGGCCGCGCCTGAAGGTGGTTGAGATAGTGGGCAAAATCGATTTGGCGAAAACTGTCGCCGGCGTCGTCGGCAACGCCCTCGGCCAACATCATCGCTTCGACTTCAGTTGCGGTTTTCAAACCATCGACCAGGCCTTGCTGGACCGCCAGTTGCGCCAGGTCGCCCTGGGTCGCCGCCACGCCCTCGACGTAGTCATCGATCACGGCGGTCAGCCCGGCCGGGGTCAGCTTGCGCGCCTTGGCGATGTCGGCGAGGTGGCGATTCCAGATGTCGTTCATCCAGTACTGATCGGCGGCTTCGGCCTCCGGCGATTGGTCGCTGCGGATGTAGGGTTCGCCGGCCGATTTGTATTCACCGACGCGAAACAGATGCGCCTCGATACCGAGTTTGTCGAACGCATCCTTGAAATAAGTGCGGTAGCGCGCCATCCCTTCGAGCAGCACGGCGCCGTCGGGATCGAGAAACACCTGGTTGGCTTGTGCCGCCAGCAGATAGCTGCGTTGGTCATAGCTGTTGGCGAATGCATAGAGCGGCTTGCCGCTCAGCTTGAAGCGCGCCAAAGCGGCGGCCAGGGTGCGGGCAGTAGCCGGGCCGATGCCGGTGAGCTTGTGGGTGATCAGCAGCACGCGGTCGATGTGTTTGTCGTTGGCGGCAGCGTCCAGGGTTTGCAACAAGTCGCGCAATTGAACTTCCGGGTTGGGTTTGGCGAAAGCGCTGGCCAGAGCGCGGTCGGCCGGACTCGATGAAAACTGTTCGACGACCGCGCCTTCGGGATCCAGCACCAGCGCGGTATGCGCCTTGATGGTGCCGCCGGTGCTGCTGAAGATCGCGATCAGTACAATGATCACGATCAACAGGAAAATCAGGTTCATGGTCAAGCGCCGGGAGAAATCCAGCGCGTGCCAAAGCCCGGCGATCATTCGCCAAAGCAGGTTGTGTTGTCGCGGGGCGGCGGCCGCTGGTGCAGAAATCGACATGGGGGATTCTCTGGGTTGCTGGTTGAGGGGTTGAATCCAGCCGGCGCCGGGGTCGGCGCGGCGGAGTACCAGCGGCACCTTACCGGCTTGGCCGTGGCTTGTCCGCTGCCATTAGTTGGGGCCAGTGCTGGTCGGCTGGACGCCGACCAGCGGCGAGCGCCGACCGACCAGGATCCACAACCGGGTCAGCAACAGGATTGCCGAGGCCGATAGGCCCGCAGCCAGTCCCCACCACATGCCGATGGCGCCCTGGCCACGGCCAAAGCACAGCCAGGCGCCGAGACTCATGCCGATTCCCCAGTAGGCAATCAGGGTCAGCACGGCCGGCAGGCGCACGTCTTTCAAACCGCGCAGGGCCGCCGAAGCGACCGCTTGCAAACCATCGGAAAACTGAAATATGGCGCAGACCAGTAGCAGCTGGCTGGCCAGACCGATGACGGCCATTTCGTGCGTGTACCAACCGGAGATCGCCCCGGCAAATCCGGCCATGGTGGTGGCCAGCAGCAATTGCGCGATCAGCACCCAGCCGAGTCCGGCGCAAACCGCGGCGCGCAGGCGCGGCAGATCGCCGGCGCCGAGCGCATTGCCAACGCGTACCGTGGTGGCCGCGCCGATCCCCAGCGGCACCATGAAGGCGACGCTGCCGACATTGATCGCGATCTGGTGGCTGGCAACGGCGGTGCCGCCGAGTCGTGAAATCAACAGCGCCGCGACGACGAACATCGAGCCCTCCATCAACACCATGAACGCAATCGGGCCGCCGAGCGCCAGCAGGTGCCGCATGCCGCTCCAGCGTGGCCGCGCAAAGCGCCGCAGCAGATCCAGATCACGATAGACCGGATGGCGCAACACAAAAACGATGAAGGCGATCACCTGCAACCACAGGCTGACCGCCATGGCGATCGCGCAACCGAGTGCGCCACGCGCCGAAAACCCCAGATAACCGAACACCAGCACGCTGCCGATCGGAATGAACAGGGCCATGCCGAGCGCCGAAAAAATCAAAGTGGCACGGGAATAGCCGATGCCTTCACTGAAATAGCGCAACACGAAAAACAGCGCCAGCGCCGGCGCGCCCCAAGAGATCGCGCGCAAAAACTGCACCACATCGGCGATCAATGCCGAATCGACGCGCATCATCACCAATATCGGCCCGACCTGACGCACCGCAAAAAACAGCCCGCAGCCGATCAACAGGCCGAGCCAGACCGCCTGGCTGACGACGGCAGCGATGCGATCACGTCGGCCGGCGCCATCGAGTTCCGACACCAGCGGCGGCAGCGCATAGAGGAATCCGAGCACGATGATGATCACCAGCGACCAGACCGCACTGCCGACCGCGACCACCCCCAAGGCATGGCCGGAATAGCGGCCCGCCAGCAGCGTGTCGGCGACATTCATCCCCATGGCGAATAGCTGTCCGGTGACCACCGGCAGTGCCAGTCGCAGCACCGCGCGGGCCTCGTTGGGTAGTGCGGAGCGAAAACTGGAAAGCATCTTCAAATACCCAAAGCGCAGGCGCGCATCTTATCGGCAAGGCGGTGTCTGGCAGTGCCGCAGCAAGCCGGGCTTGGCTCCGGGTATAGTCCAGCTCCATCCGCTCCATCGCCAACTTCCGAGCGCAGGCCAAGCCATGAATGAAGTGGTTGCGAGTGAAACGGTAGTGACCGCCAGCGATCCGGCCCCGGCGTTGCGCTGCCCCAATTGTCAGACCCCGCTGCTGGGCGCCCATTGCTACGTTTGCGGCCAGCCGAAAAAAGGTTTTATCCGCCCAATCAGGGGCATCCTCGCGGATTTTTTCGACACCGTGTTCGATCTCGATTCGCGGCTGCTACGCACGTTGCCTTCGTTGTACCTGAAGCCTGGATTTTTGAGTCTGGAATATTTCGCCGGTCGCCGCGTGCGTTACGTGACTCCGCTTCGACTGTATTTTTTCATCACCGTGATCGCTTTTCTGGCGATGTCGACGGTCAGCACGGTCAAGGTGGCGGGCGGTGCCAACGGTATTCAAATCGATTTTGCTGAGACGCCAGCGACGCCGGCACAGATCGACGCGGACGAGCAAGCGGCGCTCGCCGGATTGGAATCGGGACGGCCGTTCATGCCCGACCTGGCCTACCAAAGCGCGCGCGGCGACATCCAGGCGCAGTTCGCCGAACAACGCCTGGCGCAGGCGGCAGCGGTGAGGGCAGCAGCGGCGACGCGCGCGGCACCAGCGTTGGCGCCGCCACCAGTCGCGGCCAAGCCGCCACCACCAGTGCGCACTGAAGATCCGAACGACCCCAACCCGCTGCATCTGCGATTTGCCGAAGGCAAGGACTGGCATCCCGAGCACAATCCGTTGCGGTTCGCCTGGTTGGGGAGCGCTGGCAATGCCTGGCTCAATCAGCAGGTCGGGCTGATCGTCCGCAACACCCAGGCGGCCAAGAATGACCCGCAGCGCCTGGTCACGCAATTATTGAGCAAAGCGCCGCAAGTGTTGCTGGTGGTGTTGCCGTTGTTCGCGCTGCTGTTGAAGGTGATCCTGGTGTTTCGCCGTCGCCTGTATATGGAGCACTTGATCGTGGCGTTGCACAGCCACAGTTTTCTGGCCCTGTCGGGGCTGTTGTTGGTCGCCGTGAGTCAAGGCCAAACGCTGTTGGCGGAGGGTTTTTGGCACAGCGTTTGCGGCATCGGCTACGTGCTGATCTGGTTGTGGATTCCGGTGTATCTGTTGATCGCGCAAAAACGCATTTATCGCCAGGGCTGGGTGATGGCGGTGCTCAGCTATGGTTTGATCGGCATCGGCTACGGCGTGCTGCTGGCCTTTGGCGTGGTGTTCAACGTGCTGCTCAGCCTGGCCACTTTGTGAGGCGTCAGCGCGGTGGCGGTGGTGGTGTGGCCGCGTTGGTGCGCTGTTCAATCGCTTGACGGGACGCCGCATCGAGGCCGAGCGCGGCGCCGAGACGGTCGAGAAAATTGCGCTCGCTGCTGTGGTCGGTGTCGATGCTGAGCCAGGCGGCGGCGTAGACCGCGGCGCTCAACGCCGGTGGCGTGTCGGCAGCAATCTCATCGGCGCTGCGGGGTGCGGCCAGCTCGGTGCGCAGAAAGTCTTCGGCAGCAGCGTCGATCGTGCCAGCTCGGGCGAGGATGCGGGCTTGCTCGCTGGCATCGATGGCACCATCGGCGGCGGCCGCGGCAATCATCGTGCGGATCAGCAAAATCGCCTCATCATTGCCGCTGTTCGTCGCCAGTGCAGTACCTGCTTTTGTGGGTGGTGGTGGCGGCGTTGCTGTGGTCACCCGGCCTGGCGGCGGTGGTGGTTGTGCAGACGACGACTGGCCAAAATGCTCAGCGGCCGCCGTGCGTATGCCGTAGCCGTAGGTCGGATCAAGCGCCGCAGGCGCGGATCCGACAAAGGGTGGAAGATTGCCGCAGTGTTGGGAATGTCGGCTCCGCCGCTGCGCGGCTTGAGCCGACCTACGACTCTCGGCCGCCGTTCCCGACGCGGCCCTACCTCCTCCATCCATGGAGTCGTCGGCCGCCGTTCCCGACGCGGCCCTACCTCCTCCATCCATGGAGTCGAAGGCCGCCAGCGCAATGCCCAGTGCGCCCAATCCCAAGGCGGCTTTGCTGCCCAGATCGGTGCCAGAGAAAATCGACTGTCGGCGTCCGCGCGAAGTCCCCTGCGAACCGGTCAACACAGGTCCCAATAAATTGCCCAATAGGGATTGCGGATCGAACATCGTGGTCACTCCCGGTGAATGGATTGGTTTCTGGCTGGTTTCATCCGGGCTACTGCTCATTGGTCTCTACACAGATGAACAGCGCAGCTTGTTGCCGGACGCTGGTCTTGGCATGATAGGCGCTTGGCTTAGGCGAGGTGGCTGGTCCATGTTGATTTTCGAGCGGTCTCGGGTGGGACGGGTAGCGGGTGCGCAGTTGCCTGACAAAATGGCCACGCCAGCCGATTTGCCGGCATCGATGTTGCGGCAGACGCCGATTGGTCTGCCCGAGGTTTCCGAGTTGCAAGCGGTGCGCCATTACACCAACTTGTCGCGGAAGAACTTTTCAATCGATACGAACTTCTATCCGCTGGGCTCGTGCACGATGAAATACAACCCGCGCGTATGCAATGAACTGGCGATGCTGGAAGGCTTTCTGATGCGCCATCCGACGGCACCACCGTCGCGCTCACAGGGCTATTTCGCCTGCATGTATGAGTTGCAGGACATGCTGGCCGAGGTGACCGGCATGCAGGGCGTGTCGCTGGCACCGATGGCCGGCGCCCAGGGCGAGTTTGCTGGCGTCGCCATGATCCTGGCCTATCACCGTGCCCGCGGCGATCTGCAACGCAACGAGATTATCGTTCCCGACGCTGCCCACGGCACCAATCCAGCGAGCGCCATGCAAGCCGGCGGCGTGGTCCGGGAAATCCCCACCGGCAAGAATGGCGATGTCGATATCGCCGCACTGAAAGCCGTGCTCGGCGCAAAGACGGCGGGCATCATGTTGACCAATCCGTCAACGCTGGGCGTGTTTGATCGCGGCATCGTCGAGATTGCCGAGTGCGTGCATGCGGCCGGCGGCTTGCTTTATTACGATGGCGCCAACCTCAATGCCATCCTCGGCAAGGTGCGTCCGGGCGACATGGGTTTCGACGCCATCCACATGAACTTGCACAAGACCTTCTCGACCCCGCACGGTGGTGGCGGACCCGGTGCCGGCGCGGTCGGCGTGTCGGCGCGCCTGCTGCCGTATTTGCCGTTGCCGGTGGTGCTCAAGGAGGCGTCCGGCTATCGCTTGGCGGATGAGGCAGATCGGCCGCAATCGATCGGTCGCCTGAGCGCTTTCGGCGGCAATCCTGGCGTGCTGCTGCGGGCCTATGTGTACGCCCGTCTGCTCGGTCGCGTCGGCATGCGCCGGGTCGGCGAGTTTGCCACCTTGAACGCCAATTATCTGGCCGCACGCATGCGCGAACGTGGCTTCGACCTGGCCCTGCCCGAACGCCGTGCCAGTCATGAGTTCATTGTTACTGTGGCCAGGCAGAAAAAGGAGCACGGCGTCAGCGCGTTGGATTTCGCCAAGACGCTGCTCGATTACGGCATCCACGCGCCAACCAACTATTTCCCGCTGATTGTGCCGGAGTGTTTGCTGATCGAGCCAACCGAGACCGAAAGCAAAGAGGAACTGGATCGTTTCGTCGACGTAATGAGCGAGATTTTGCAACTCGCCGCGACCGATCCCGCGCGCATGCATGGCGCGCCGTATACCTTGCCGGTGCGCCGTCTCGACGATGTCAAAGCGGTGCGCGAGCTGGATATCCGCTTCGTTCCGACGTCGGCCGAGGCTGCCTGATGGCGGATATCAAGGGTCTGACGCCACGTGGGTTCGGCCATCAACTGCGCGCCCTGGTTTGGTCTTATCAGGGCTTCAAGATTGCATTTCAAACCGAGAGCTCGTTTCGCACCGAAAGCTACCTGACGGTGATTCTGGGGCCGTTGGCGTTTGTGCTCGGCCGCACGCCGGTGGAATGCGCGCTGCTGTTTGGCACGTTGTTGCTGTTGCTGTTGACCGAGCTGCTGAACTCGGCGATCGAAAAAGTGGTGGACCAGATCAGTCCGGACTATGCCGAGTTCGCTGGCCATGCCAAGGATATGGGTTCGGCGGCGGTGCTGATGGCGATCATCAATCTCATCGTCATCTGGGCGGCGGTGCTGTGGTCGCGGTTCGCCACCTGAGCCAGGACGAATAGCCCCTTATGGAAGTCTTCTTTACGTCCGAAGGGCTGGTCGCCCTGTTCACGCTGGCAACGCTGGAAATCGTGCTGGGCGTGGACAACCTGGTTTTTATCTCCATTGCCGTGGGCAAATTGGCGCACGCCGAGCGCTCTTCGGCGCGGCGCTTTGGTTTGTTGCTGGCGGCGATTACCCGACTGGGTTTGTTGCTCACCCTGAGCTGGCTGGCGGGGATGACCATCACCGTGTGGGCGCCATTGGGTCAGGCGTTTTCGATCCGCGACCTGGTGCTGATTTTTGGTGGATTGTTTTTGTTGATCAAAGGCGCGATGGAAATCCACGAGGCGGTCTATGGCATTGCTGGCCGTGCCGAAGAGGGTGGAGCGTCGAGCAGTTTTATGGTGGTGGTGGTGCAAATCGCGATCATCGACATCGTGTTTTCGCTGGATAGCGTCATCACCGCCGTGGGCTTGGTGAATCAGGTGCCGATCATGGTCACCGCGATCCTGATCGCGGTGGCGGTGATGATGCTGGCGTCGGATATCGTCGGCGAGTTCATCGACCACAACCCGACCATCAAGATGCTGGCGCTGGCGTTCATCGTGATGGTCGGGGTGGCCTTGATCGCCAATGGCATGGACCACGAGATTCCGCGCGGCTATTTGTATTTCGGCATGCTGTTCTCTGGCTTGGTGGAAGGCCTCAACCTGTACGCCAAACGTCGCCAAAACCGCCGTTAGCCGCTGCACCAGCGCAGCTTGAAGTCAAATCACCCCGAGCTGCTTACCGACTTTGATGAAGGCGGCGATGGCCGGTCGCTTCCTTTTCGTTGCTGTGGCCGTGCCACAAATGTGTTGGCCGTGCCATGGTCGCGGCTCACTTGCACACTTGTTTGCCTTGCCGTCCTGTGACATTATTCCAACTTCAAGGGAATTCCCGGCGAATTCGCAAGTGGACAGGGAGTCTCAACATGCAGCTATCTGATCGCATTCGCGCAGCCCGGCGTCTGTTGGGCTTCAGTCAGGCCGAGTTGGCTGCTCATCTG